>NZ_JBXXZH010000020.1:0-66855 GCF_059640475.1 Calothrix sp. CBUCES-K 9914 | reverse complement strand
CTCACAGCTGTGCTGTCAGTTGTGTGGCGGCAACGGTAGCAGCCTGAGCGTATAGCAGCGGTGGATTTGCAACAATCCAGGTTAGTTGAGTGTGCATCTGTGTGAATTCATGTCTACATGTCTAGAAACATGCTGGCCATGCCAAGAAGATGTGCACATTGGTGTGCTGTGTGGCTGCAGGCACGTCAGCTGCTGCACCGGCTGTTGCAGCAGTCGCTGCGCTGATGCTGCAGAACAACAGGAGCTTCACGGTGCGAGTCAGCAGCCAACAGCAGCACCACCACAGCAGCTACAACCATGCCATAGCATGAGCAGCCGACTGTCTCTCAAAGCAGCACACCTTAGGCCTTCTGCTGCTGCAGCAGCTCAACAGCAAGCGGTTGCAGTCACTAGATCTGCCTTGCAGCGGTTCATAACCACCATACATGCCTCTCAGCGCAAACCAGTCTGTGCTGCACGCATTGTTCCTTGAGTACATCAGCTGCCTGACGTTACAACGATTTGCTGTGTCTAATCACATGTGCAGCCTGCTGAAATCTATGATCGCTTGAGGACCTCAGCCATAGACATTGGCAAGCCAGGCTACCACCCAAAGAGTGGCTTTGGCTTCGTGGCAGCAAGTAGAATCAAGGTGGGCGCTTCATACGTGCCCAGCCAAAATTATTTCCTGCTGGCTGCTAGCGTGATGTTGTCCTTTACAACGTGAGAGGTCATAAACTGACGGATATAGTCTGCGATCGCATCGCCGTCCTCTTCCAAGGCAAAATGTCCGGTATCGAGTAAATGAAGCTCAACATCTTTCAAGTCGCGCTGGTAGGGATAAGCACCCTCAGCAGGGAAGATGTAGTCGTTCTTACCCCAAACAATAAGGGTAGGGGGTTGATGTTGACGGAAATATTCCTGCCATTGTGGGTATAACGGTGGATTAGTGCTATAGCTATAAAGTAGCGCCAGTTGAATCTCAGCATTTCCAGGGCGATCAAGGAAGAGTTGATCCATATTCCAGGTATCCCGGCTAATCGCTTCCAGGTTGCGAACACCATTAGTATACTGCCATTTCGTTGCTTCCAGAGTGACTAAATATTTTAGTTTTTCAGCATTCTCAGGCGAACGGTCTTGCCAGTATGCCTTGATCGGTTCCCAAAATTCGCGCAAACCTTCCTCATAGGCATTCCCATTTTGAACAATTAGGGTTTGTACTCGCTCTGGATATTTAGCCGCAATCCGGTAGCCAATCGGGGCGCCATAATCCATTACGTAAAGGCTATATTGCTTGAGATCGATCGCGGTAATAAATTTCTCCATGATCTCAGCTAGGTGATCAAACGTGTAGTCAAACTCATCCACGCTTGGCATTGAACTGTTCCCGTAGCCTGGATAATCAGGGGCAACCAGATGAAATTTATCTGCAAGTGCAGGTATCAGATTACGGAACATATGAGAGGAAGTTGGAAAGCCGTGCAATAGTAGAATTGTCGGATTGTCGCGCTCACCAGCTTCTCGATAGAAGATATCTAAACCATCGATCGAAACTGTGCGAAATGTAATCATGATTTTGCTCCTTGTTTATAATAGTGAAATTAAAGTATTTGTGTGAATGAGCATTGAAAAATTAAATGCGCTCCCGTCTCATATCTTAAAAAAGCGTATTGTTGAAGTAATCACGCCAACTTTTGGGTAAAGCTTCAAGTTGAGTAGCGCGGTAAAGTAGCTCTCGATTGTCTTGCTCACGAACATAAAGTTGAGTGATATTGGCAACCGTGACATTGTTCTCGTCCCGGCTCACCAACTCTAGAGTGTCTCCGGCGCCAACTTCGCCCTCTTGTAAAACACGGAAGTAAAATCCGGTTCGGCGGCTCGCGAGAAATAACTTCACCATATCCGCTCGTCCAAACCTAATCCCAAGTTTGTAGCAGGGTAGGCGAGGTTGTGTTACCATCAGTTTTACACTGCCGATTCTAAAGTAATCCCCAATGTTCACCTCCTCTTCTCTCAGCCCAGTAGTTGTAAAGTTCTCACCAAAGATGCCTAGCGGTAGCTCTGTATTAGGCAATTTACCTCGCCAGTAATCATAATGCTCAAACGGATATATATATACTGCTTTGTCTACTCCGCCATGAACGGTTAGATCAGCTTGTCCATCACCATCTAAATTAACCGATCGTACCATCACCCGTTCGCTAACTGGTTCTTTAAAAATTCCAGTTGTCACTGTTTTTCCGTTCCAGGTTACCTCACGCGGAAGTCCTACATTGACAGAAATAAGTTTCATCTTTAGCTCCAAAATATTCCAGTACATTGCTTACAGCAGCCTAGCTCACTTTTCTTGTGCAAAGTTTAATTAGCGGAGTCTGGAGGAAAAATGGTCAGTCCGTATTGGGGAGCTAGGGCAAATCGTCTTTATTACTTGCAGAGATCATGGCTGCCATCAACTGCTCAATGTTCCAACGAGCCTTATAGTGAATTCCATTAATAAACAATGCCGGGGCAGTCGTTACTCCGCTGTGTAATCCATGAGCGATATCTTGATTAATGCGGTCGATATGCACTTTTTTAGACATATCTTGCAGAAATTGGGAAATATCCAGTCCTAGATTATCGGCATATTCTATAAGATAGCCGCTTTCTAAATGTTGTTGATGGGTGAACAGAATATTATGCATCTGCCAAAACTTACCTTGGACGGCAGCCGCTTCTGCTGCTTCTGCTGCACGTTGAGCATGAGAATGGATATGTATCTGTGGAAAATGACGGAAGATGAGGCACAGATAATTTTCTCCAAAACAAGCATTAAGCTTTTGCTGAATGACTTTAATCATCCTATAAACATCTGCATTCTGGCAACATTGATAGTCCCCATACATCATCGCAACTACGGTTGCACTTAACACACCTTTTATGTGATCCTGTGTTAAAGGTGGGACGAATAACGAACTGTGGTTATGGTCATAGCACACTTACACCTCCGCGAAAAAATAGTTTTACTGTAAGCGATTGCCAATTCCTAACAAAAGTAACTGTTAAAAGTACTGGAGTAGTTAGTTGTTGTAATTTAAACATTATTTCCTCCTTGACCAAGTTGAGTATATTTGAATAGAAAGTAATTCTTAGTTTTACTTCTCTTTTTTCAAATAAACATTAGCTATTACAATGGCATTTCTATCAATGCTTGTATAAATTCAATATATCTAACTAACTCTAATAAGTCGTCCATTTTGAGTTGATACTTTTGTTAAATAATGTGGTTGATGAATTAGTCCACCTCAAAGTGGAAGGTTGACTCCAACTAAAGTTGGAATTTGAATTCCAACTTTAGTTGAGCTGGCTTAGGAATGTGGATTAAATAAGGTGCAAAACTTGTAACACAGCATGGTAGATTGAAGAAGTCGGTAATTCGGGTGCAGTATCGTGGTGGTAACTTACTCTCCAACAATTGAAAAGCAGATGCAATCTTACTATGAGTCCTTATCTGAGAAAGACCGTAGGCGTTATGCTGCAGTTGAGACTTTAGCCTCTGGTATTATTGAGGTGTACAACTTTGAGTAAAAATGGAGTTACCGTTCTTATATACCTCTAACGTCCCTTTTCCTTGGTGATCTCCCCTACCCCCAAGCACTTGATATTCATAATCGCCATTCTTAAATTTGTAAACTTGGGCTGATCCTGTATTATTTGCAGTTCCTTTTCCCAAACTCAAATTTTCCAGAAGCCCTGTAGCACGGTAGAGAAATTCGCCCGAATTACGCCTTTTTCAAATATTAACAGTATACTCATTTTGGCATTTCAAACTGAGTAGTAAGTTTGCCGTAGAGTCAGCCGAGGCAGGTAAGGAAAGATAGACTGAAAGGCAAGTCATCGTACCAAGCAATAATACAATTTGCTTCCGGAGTGTTTTCATAGTTTATAGTTTATGGGTATAGTTTTGAGGTTTTAGTTTTTTACTGATAATGTTTGCATGAATTCAATATATCCAATTGACTCTAAGAAGTCGTCCACTATGAGTTGAAACTTTTGTTTAGTAGTGTGATTGATAAATCAGTCCATCTCAAAATGGAAGGTTGGTTCCAACTAAAGTTGGAATTAAAATTACAATACTACTTGATTACAAACTAACAATCCCTCGTTTTACGGCAACAATTACGGCTTGAGTGCGATCGTTCACTCCCAATTTACTTAAAATTCGATTAACGTGTGATTTGACGGTACTTTCACCGATAATTAAGGCAGTAGCAATATCTAAATTACTCATCCCTTGCGCCATTAAACGCAGCACTTCTAGTTCTCGCTCACTCAGTTCTGGGTTGCTCATCCGCTGCACCAGTTTTGCCCCAACTTCTGGCGGAATATACTGCTGACCACCATGAATAATACGAATTGCACTCAGAAGTTCGTTGGGTTTAGCATCCTTAAGCAAATACCCTTTGGCGCCTGCCTGCAATCCACGATAAATATCTTCATCACCATCATAGGTAGTTAGTACTACTATTCGGGCAGGTTTAAATTCAGTACAAATAGCAGTAATGGCTTCAACTCCTCCCATTTGCGGCATTCGTAAATCCATTAACGTTACATCTGGTTGGTATTCACGAAAGTAATTAATTGCTTGTTGCCCATCTTCTGCTTGAGCAATTACCGTCATTTCTGGATCGCGGTTAATTATAGTTGCCAATCCTTGCCTGACAATTGAATGATCGTCAACAATCATAACTCGAATAATAGTTGATTGGCTCATAATAATTCTTAATCTCGATTTACAATTACAATAATTTCTGTTCCTTGCCCAGGTAGGCTCCTAATCGACAGTTGTGCCCCAATATTTTCTGCCCGTTCGCTCATTCCTAGCAATCCAAAGCCGCCAACACGTGGGATGCTACCAAGCCCGAAGCCTAGCCCATTATCTTTAACGCGCAAGATACATTGTGTGTTTTTATACACAAACTCAATCCGGATTTCTTCAGCATAAGCATATTTCGTGGCATTAGTCAATGCTTCCTGTCCAATCCGGAATAAGTTATTCTCAACCTCGGTTGGTAAAGGATAGGCTGTACCTTGAATTTCGTAAATCAAAGCGGCATTGGTAATGGCTCTCATTTGAGTCACGAGCCGATGCATGGCACTATGCAAGCTGCCTTCCTCCAACAGTTGAGGACGAAGTGCTGACACTGAGCGACGTGCCTCAGCCAGTCCGGTACGTGCCAATTCATCAATTATTTCCAGATGTGCCTGGGCTGCTTCGAGATCATCTGCTATTACTTGGGTCGCAGCTCCTACCTGAACCAAAATCCCAGTAAACGCTTGAGCCAATGTATCGTGAATTTCTCGCGCCATGCGGTTGCGTTCTTCCAGAATCGACGCTTGCTCGGCGCGTTTGCGGTCACTAATATCTGTGATTAGACCATAGTATCCTCTCACTTGAGTACCGGAACCAAAATCGGGGATCAAGGTAGCACTGATATACTTTTTGCCAAATGAATAGGGTATTTCTGCCTCATAGGTTGTAAGCTGTCCTGCCAGCGCTTGATTAATATACGGTTCGACAACTTGATAAGCAGCCTCACCCAGGAATTCACGGGTATGCTTGCCTAAAACTTCATCTAGATTACAGCTAAACCAGACCTCATAAGTATGGTTGACAAATTTATAGCGCTGGTCGGCATCTACATAACAGATACAAACAGGTAAAGCATCTGTGATCAGTCGTAATTCCTGTTCTCGATCGCGCAGTGTTGCTTCGCTTTTCTGTAAAGCCGTCGTTCGTTCTGCAACCTGTTGTTCTAAGGTGCGATTGTAATCGGCTAACAGTTGCTCTGTCTGTTTCCGCTCTGTAATGTCTTGAAAGGCTACGATTGCATAAGCCACCTTGCCCTGTTCGTCAAACACTGGAGTTCCCCAAGCCTCAATTGGAATTGTTTTGTTGTTTTGGCAAATTTCCATATCGTCAACCGTGGTGCGTTCACCCTGCAACGCGCGGATAATTGGCAGTTTCTCAGTTGGATATTTTTGATTTGTTCCCGCCTGATAAAATTGATAAACCTCTGCAAATTGCTCCGCTCTCACCGCAGGATCGATCGCTTTACCTACTATTTGAACCCTGCGTTGATTAGCGTAGTAAAAGCGACCAGTCGCATCTACTACTACAATTGCTACTGGGACAGCTTCTAGAAATTGAGCCATTTTACTTTCGCTTTCACGTAGCTTTGAGTAGAGTTTAGCATTTTCAATGGCAATGGCTGCTTGGGTCGATAATAGGTTTAAAACTTGTGAGCGCTCTTTAGTAAATACTCCGACTGCTAGTTTATTCTCTAAATACAATACGCTGACGAGCTTGCCTTGATTTACCAGTGGCAAACACAAAACAGACTGGGGCTGATGGCGCCGAATGTATGGCTCATTGATAAAATTACCTTCATTTGTTGCGTCATTTAAGATGACAGGTTTATGAGTACGAATCACGTAATTAATAATCGATTCAGGCAGGTAATTTGCCATTGGGATAGCTTGTAATACGTGTGTAACACAAATATTATTATCATTTATATCATTAAGTTGACCAGACGCTTCAATCACCCATTCTCCTAAGTTTTCCAAAATCAGAAATCCTGTTTGGGCGCCAGCATTCTCAATTAAAATTTTCATCAAGGCATGGAGCAATTGCTCCAATTCAATTTCGCGAGCAATTGCTTGTGATGCTTTCATCACCGCTGCTAAATCCAGAGCAATATCTGAATTATTAGAAGTAGTGGTAGAAATGTTGTGGGCTGATATATGAGCCGACTTGGGAAATAGTTGCGGATAGCGAGTTTCTAAATCCTTAACCTTTGCAGTTGCTCCCCAACGTTCGTAGCAGTAATGTGCTTCTTTCATGTATGTTTGAGCAATTTTCTCCCTACCTCGTGCCAAATAATGTTTAGCAGCCAATTCGTATGCTAACGCCTCTTCTTGGATATATCCATTTTCTCTGGCGCCTTGGATAGCTTTTTCGTAAAACTCCTCTGCTTCAAACAACTGGCTCAAAACTCGTGTAGTCTCCGCTTGTACCAAATAGTATTTATGCAAATGATTCATGGGCGCACAATATGCCCATTGCTCCATTTTCTTCTGGCTAACGGCTACTTCTTTGAGAATTTGCTCCTGAACTTCAGTGCTGCTAGCAGGGTATGTTGCGAGTCTAGCTAAGGAATCATAGAAGTAGTACAAAGGCTCAAGGGGGGCGGCTCTGCCTTGGATCAAATAACTTTTCGTGAGGGTTGCGTTTTCAACTGCCTGGGAATACTTAGAAAATAAATAGCACAGGATGAGTTTGTTTAAATATACCTGAAAAATTACGACTCTATCTTTTTCGTATTGTGGCGGTCTATTTTCCTCATTGTAGGACTCACCAAGCAGACGTGTTGGATTTACCGAGCATCCCATCAAATTTAAGACAGATTGATGAAATATTTGAGTCCAGGTAAGTGCTGCTTCCTGCTTGATTTGACGCATTGCTTCATTGTATTTTGCCATCTCGCGCTCAACTTCCACAAGCTCTTTTCCAACGACGAAAGATTGGAGGCAGTAACAATGAGCGCAGTAGGCAGCAAACTCTAAATCTCCTGTTTCTAGGCCACTTTGATAGCTCTCTAATAATGGCTTAGATATTTCTCTAAGATGTTTTTTCCAATGGATGATAAAGTTATTTACGGTCAGCAATGTCTTAGCTCTTAGCGGCGAATGGGTATTTGCCAGTGACAACAGCTTTAGGGCAAGCTGTCCAAACTCGTAGCCTATTTCTATATTTCCGACTATCCCACAAAGAACAAACCAAAAGTTGGCATATGCAAAGGGAGATACAAATGTATTGCCATGTTTGATGGGCAAGTTGACCTGTTTGGATATAAGTAAAGGCATCAAATTGGGAGCAGCAATATAAGCAGCAATCGTTATGCTGGATAAGATTTGCATTGCTGCTAACTTGTCCGGCTCGGTCATTGTCGGTAAATAGATTAAGTCTCCAATTGGTTTCTTATTTAAAAGGGATGTGATGGCATCTAGCTCAAGCCGAATATCTGATTGAGTGAGCGTTTCCGGAAAAGTGATCCCCAGTTGTTGTAAAACTTGCAATGCAGTATCGATTGCTTTTAATGGCTGGCTCTGCGCCACATAGGTTTGAATTTTTACTTCGTAAACTTTTACGATGTCGAGAACCGTTTTAGCGGACTGTAGAACGATGGTGCCCCACGATTCTACTTGCTCAAAATTGCCACATAAATACGCAACTTCTGCGGTTTCTAGGTATAAATCTAATGTTAGCTCATAGTTAATTTGCCAACTAGAAGTTGCTAGCCATGCTCTACCTGTAGCTAAATACTTTTCAGCCATACTATAGGCGATCGCTGCTTTTGCTTTCTGGCCTGCAATTAAATTTAATTGAGCAATTTCATTTCGTTCTACTTGATCGGTGACAAGCTCAATCCCATGATTCAAATGATCGACTATTTGAAATAGTTGATCTGATAGTGCCTTTTTGAGGAGATTGCGACCAATTTGTAGATGAACAACTTGTTTTTGTGACTGATCAATCAAGGCATAGGCGGCTTGCTGTAAGCGGTCGTGTAAAAACTTATACTCTTTAACCAACAAGTCTTTATTTAATTCAGATAGAGGTTGAATTAGTCCAGCTTGAATCGCTGCTAGTAAATCTAGAGAAACTGCTTTAGGGGATTGCTGAGAAACGATAGCTAATGTATCTAAATTAAACTCGGCACCGACACAAGCCGCTAACCGAAGAATTTGCTGTGTGTTTTCTGGTAGTTTTTTTAACTGTCTCAACAGCAGTTCTACTACATTATCGGTAATATCCTGCGTTTGAATCTGGGCAATGTTCCACTGCCAACCGAGGTTAAACTTTAGCAGATTTTCACTGTGCAGCATTCTCAGAAATTGACCAACAAAGAAAGGATTGCCCTCGGTTTTATGCAACACCAACTCAGCTAAAGTACGGACGGTTTCTGCATCCTGATGTAGCGTTTCGGCAATTAAGCAAATTAAAGGTTCCAGTGTTAAAGGCGCCAGAATAATCTCGTGAAGCACTGCGCCAAGTTTTCGCAGTTTCGAGAGCGTTAATGCCAGTGGATGTGTTGGATGCACTTCCGAGTCTCGATAGGCGCCAATTAAAAATAAGAATTGGGTTTGCTCATCAAGCAGCATTAGCTCAATTAATTTAAGCGTTGCTGAGTCTATCCACTGCAAATCATCTAAAAAGATTACAAGCGGATGTTCCTCTGCACAAAACACCCGCACAAACTTCTGAAAGATTAGGTGAAAGCGATTTTGAGCTTCAGTTGTCCCTACTTCTGGTAGGGGTGGTTGCTTGCCAATAATTAATTCAACTTCAGGGATAACGTCAATGATAATTTGTGCGCTACTTCCCAAAGCCTTTATAAGTCGGAAGCGCCACTGTTGTATCTGCTCCTCTGGTTCTCCGAGCAGTTGCTGCACGAGTCTTTGCAGGGCATCGACGATTGCGCTGTAGGGAATATTGCGCTGAAATTGATCGAATTTTCCACAGATAAAATAGCCGCGCTTTTCGGTGAGCGGTTTGTACAGTTCCTGCACTAGTGCTGATTTACCAATGCCAGCGTAACCAGAAACCAACATCATCTCGACTTGAAATTGAGAGTTTTCTTGCTTCCCCGTTCCTGCAACTCTTTCAAACGCTGCCAATAATCCTCGAATCTCTGCTTCTCGCCCATACAGTTTTTGAGGAATTTGAAACTGATCCGAAACGTCTTGCAGACCTAGCTGAATGTTATTAATTTTACCTGTTTGTGCGAATTGCTGATAACAGCTTTCTAGATCTGCTTTGATGCCCCACGCACTCTGATAGCGCTCCTCGGCATTCTTCGCCATCAGTTTTAAAATTAGGTCTGAAATTGGTTTGGGAATTGTTGCATTCACCTGACTTGGTTCAACTGGCTGTTTAGCAATATGACAATGAACCAACTCAAGCATGTCCTTTGTTGTAAACGGCAAATGCCCTGTTAGCAGTTCGTAAAATGTCACACCGAGCGAGTAAAAATCGCTACGATAATCGAGCGAACGGTTCATCTGCCCGGTTTGCTCTGGAGATAGGTAGGCTGGTGTACCTTCTAAAATATTAAGGCTTTTGAAAGTTGGATTCGTGCGGTTAAATCGGGTGGCAATCCCAAAGTCAATAATTTTGACAACGCCAGTATCGGGATTGTAAACGATATTTCCAGGGTTAATATCCTTATGAATGACATTGGCTGCATGAATTCGAGCCAAAATTTCTGTCAGTTCGATGGCAAGACGCAGAAAACTCGATAAGGGCATCGGGCAGAAGCACTGAGGGCGCCTTTGTATCCAATGCTTCAAAGACTCCCCGCCAAAATCTTCTAATATAATAACGATAGTGCGTTGATAATCCTGCTGGCTGTATGCTTTGACAACTCCTTCGAGATTGAGGGAACGGGTAATTTCATATTCTTGCCTGTAACGGGTTAACTCTTGAGGAGAGGGATAATCTTGCTTAAGCATTTTTACGATTATCGCTGTTCCATCATCTTTGATGCCCCGATATACCAAAGATGTTGAACTTTCATAGATTTTGCTTTGGATAACAATTCCTGATCGATCAATCATAGAAATCTCTCCAAATCAGCATGAGTAATATCACCAATTATATCGGTGAGCGGACTCCAAAAAACAATTACCAAACAAGGCAAAACTAAAAAGTGAAAACGTACTCGTGGTTCAAACACAAATATTGGGTTTTAAGCCCCTAAATTCATCTTTTTACTTGGGAGCATATTTATACAGATCTTGATACAGGTCTTGTAAGTTGGTGCTTTTTTATGATAAATGTGATTCAATATACGGCGCCGCTTCACCCACCACAAGGTGCGAGTCAGCATTGGAACAGAAAACGATACGCAAGCCGAAGCAGTGCAATAGTACAATTAATTAATCAAGTGGTCAACATAATGGGTATCCAAAATCAAATCCACTGTTTGTCAAGCATACAGAAAAGTAACTCCCGTTTTTACTCTAAAACAGCCACTAATAGGTGGGGTAATATCAGTCTAGGCGCCATACTACTGTGTTTTCTCCCAGTTGGAATTGCTTGTTCTGCTACCAAAGTCATGTCTTTTGGAGACTCTTTGTGTGCAAATAATATTGCCGTTCTACGTAGTGCGGTGGCACAAACCAAATTTGGGTCTACTATAGACTGGGTGGGAACTAAAAAAGACGGCACCTATACTGACCCCGATAATGAGTGTCATAGTGGTTGGTCTGCGGCGCAGGTATTGCAACAACCAAAATCAAATGTTCGTCTCCCTTCATGGGAGAAAAAGCCAGGGAGCATTCGGGACTGGGTTCAAGCAACCAAGCCTGATGTGGTGCTGATAATGCTTGGCACCAATGATTTCTTTGCTAGTAATGAACGAGGTGATAACACATCAGAGTTTCTCACAAAATCCCTTCAAGGAATTATCGATGATATTTTGTTAAGAAGTCCCAAAGCCAAAGTTGTGGTCGCTTCAATTCCCCCGTTTAAATGGGATATTCAGAAGGGTGTTGATACTAATCAAACTAAAACGAAAGCCAACGCATTTCTTAAGCAGCGTGTACAGAAGCTCCAGGCACAGGGTCAGCGAATCTTCTTCCTAGATATGCACGCTGCTATACTTGCTCAATTGAAACAGGACGATATTTTTAGTAGCGACGGTGTTCACTTTAACGATTCTGGCAATCAGTTTATAGCACAGCATTGGATACGTGCTTTAAAAGCAGTACTTTAAGGGGCTTCGGGCTAGGGACTGGCACCTGTATCTATTTTTCGGCGCCTCTTCATATTTCAAATAGGAGTACATGTACACTTTAATTAATGTGATTCCGCTTGCGCTTCCTGGGAAGTATTGACAAACGTACATTTTACCTAACTTATTACTTATTATAGATGTATTGTTGCCAATTTTATTACTAACCTTTAAGTTTGGCGCCAGGTAGTTCTACCATATAATATGTGAGTGTTGCTAGTACAGATGAAAGAATTACTGTCGCAATGAGCGTATAGTAAAATTGTTCGATTGGAATAGGAGAAGTAAAGTTGGGTGCGATACGATTTATGATTGGTAAATGCCAGACGTATATACCGTAGGATAATATTCCGGAAACTTCTAAAATTCGCAATGGATTTTTTAGTATTGCTGCAAATGAAAGCTTTTCGTTCTTTACATGAGTATTGTATACTCGGTGTTCAAATGCGTATATATATATAGATGTCACTAACGCTGTTAACGGTTGGAGTATGAAAATTGTAGTCGATGTTCTAAACCCTTTGGCGCCTCTTCCAGTTATCCCCCATAATTCTTGATTATAGAAATGGTGCGCGGTGAACAAGTATAGTAAAATTAGTAAAATAATCGCAATCAGCTTTAACCTAGGGAAATTAGGTAAATTATACTTGGTTGAGTACTTAATTAACGGATTCACCAGAAAACCGCACAGGAAAACATCTATGTTTGTTATTAAGGGTGCGTACCAATAGGTAAATGCGTATTGTAATTTTTCAGTGATTGCGGAGTAAAAACTTAAGTATAATATAAGCTTTATAACTGCGACTGTGAGGAAGATTAAAAATAAAGCTGTTATAACTCGCTTTTGATTTGATATAACTTTTGAAAAAAATACATATAGAAAGGGAACTATTAAGTAAAACTGAACTTCCGTTGACAAAGACCATAAAGCATCATTAAACGGGACAACCCGTAAAAACATGTAAGGTTGATATGTGAATGTTAGTAACCTGATAATATGTCCCCAGTTGTCAAACTTGAGAATGTCGGGGTAAACAAATAAAGCACAAATGAAAACGGCAAAATAGTATAAAGGAGCAATACGTAACGCGCGGTTTTTCCAAAATTTAAAAACTCCACTGATATCTGTTGTATAGCGTTGAGTATAAAAAACTTTTCCCATTAAATATCCGGAAAGACAAAAGAATATCCATACTGCAACCAAACCGTGACAGAATATCAACCACGAGATGTCATAGTTTTTATATATAATTGCATTACGGGGAGGGGAACAGTGAATGACGACTACCATTAAACAAGCTATTCCTCGCAGTACCAGTAGTACGTCTAACTTGTTGTATGTTTCGCGGACTGGCAGTTGATTATGAGAAGGGATTTGAATCACACGTGATAGGTATTTTGTTGCGATATGCTTATGATAGCAGTGGAAGTAAGAAAAATCGTGAGAAGTAGATTTACCCAATTCAGTTATGTATAATGAGTATCGGCAGCGTCGCGAGCAGTTAATGGCAAAGATTGGTGATGGAACTGCAATTTTTTGTAGTGCTGGTCATGCGGTCATGCATAATGATGTTGAATATAATTATCGTCAGGACAGTGATTTCTTTTATTTGACTGGTTTTAATGAACCCCAAGCTGTTGCGGTGTTAGCACCACACCATACTGAACACAAGTTTGTGTTGTTCGTTCGACCCAAGGATAGAGACGCGGAAATTTGGAGTGGTTTACGCTGTGGTGTTGATGCTGCTAAACAAATGTATGGCGCCGATGAGGTATATCCTATCGCAGAACTGGACGAAAAGTTACCTCAATATTTAGAGAAGGCAAATCGGATATATTATCATTTTGGACGTGAAACGGCATTTAATAATAAAGTTATCGCGCATTGGCAGAAGTTGATGCGAACTTATCCAAGACGAGGAACAGGACCGACAGCTATTGAGGATACAGCGACGGTTTTGCATAATTTGCGCTTGGTTAAAAGTGAGAGTGAGTTAGAGTTGATGCGAAAAGCTGCGGATATTGCAGTTGAAGCACATTTAGCTGCTATGGAGTTTGCCCAACCTGGACGGTATGAGTATGAAGTGCAAGCAGAAATAGAGCATATTTTTCGTTTGCGAGGAGGTATAGGGCCTGCATATCCTTCTATTGTAGCGAGCGGTGCCAATGCGTGTGTGTTACATTACATTGAAAACCATCGGCAAATGCAAGATGGGGAGTTATTATTAATCGATGCAGGATGTGCTTACGGTTATTACAATTCTGATATAACCCGAACTTTTCCCGTGGGAGATAAATTTACACCCGAACAAAAAGTTTTATATGAAATAGTCCTCGCAGCACAAAAAAATGCGATAGCTCAAGTCAAACCGGGTAACTCCTATAACCTTGCTCACGATGTTGCAGTTCGCACTATTACTGAAGGACTTGTAGAAATTGGTTTACTCAAAGGAGAAATTGACACTCTAATTAAAGAAGAGAAATATAAACCATTTTATATGCATCGTACTGGACATTGGTTAGGGTTAGATGTACATGATGTCGGTGTATATCAGCATGGTGAAGACAAACCCCTATTATTACAACCTGGTCAAGTTACAACTGTTGAACCTGGATTATATATAGTACCAGATACAAAACCTGCTGAAGACCAACCCGAAATAGACGCGCGTTGGGTAGGTATTGGTATACGTATCGAAGACGATGTGTTAGTCACACCTACTGGAAACGAAGTTCTTACTGCGAAAGTACCCAAAGAAATTATTGACCTCGAACGTTAATTAATTGTGTTGTATTGTGTTGTAGAGACGTTACATGTAACGTCTCTACATACATTTTTACATTTTGATTGCATTTTAACCCCGAAGGAGCTTTTCGGTAGCAAGTTAGCAATTCTGTTTAAGCGTATAAGATCAAATTGAGTTTTATTGTGGCAGAGCCGAATCAAAAATTAGCTGCGCGGTAAGGTTGATATCGGGGAAGCGGGGAGAGATAATTAAGTCATTGCCTGTGAATACCCATCAAATGAGAGACTTTATTGATAGCTTTAACAATTGTCATACTAATTTCATCAGCAACATACTGAATTAAGTTACCATCGATTTTAACATAATCAACTGATAGACTTTTTAAATAGCTACATGAGGCAATACTTTTACCAAAAGTATCTAAACCAAAGGTTCACGCAACAATACAGAATCAGAAAAAAGAATGTTTACTATATTCTGACTTTATACGTGTAAATAACTATAATAAGCATAAATATAATCTTTTATTTTACCACAAAGGCACAGAGGACACAGAGAGAAGAGAATTCTAATTCAGCATTGAACGACAATTGGTTGCTTTTTTCTGTAGTATGAGTGTGGGAGGTATGGAATATTCTGAAATTAATACTATTCTTGATGTATTAAGGTTTATGAATAAAACTAAGCTAACTGTATTGGTATTTTTGACGCTCATCTCTATAATTGGGCTGTATACGAATTGGCCTGCGAAAAAAACACTCAATGCTGCTACCCCAAAACTAAGTCAAAGTCAGCTTCCTGTCTCACGTGTCAAACCAGAAGTTCTCAAGAAATTCCTTGATGCTCAAGACATAAACTCTGCTATTACTTATATTGAGAAGGGATGGCAACAACAGTATGAAGAGTACCTTCAAAATAAACTGCCTTCTAACCAAGTGTTTGACTCGAAGCAAATGAGTCAAATTTTAGAGAATATTTCTCAACAATCTGAAAAAAAAAGTGCTTTGATATACGCTATACCTACGCCTAATCACTTAGAATTAATCTTAGTGGCACCAGGAAAATCTGCAATTCACAAACGTATTCTAATAAAGAAAGAAGCATTGACAAAGCTTGTTAGCGAATTTCGTTCAGCTATCGTTGACCCAGATATACCTCGCAATGAATACTTGAAGA
Source organism: Calothrix sp. CBUCES-K 9914 (assembly GCF_059640475.1). Classification (NCBI taxonomy): domain Bacteria; kingdom Bacillati; phylum Cyanobacteriota; class Cyanophyceae; order Nostocales; family Calotrichaceae; genus Calothrix; species Calothrix sp. CBUCES-K 9914. The sequence goes on along the minus strand of NZ_JBXXZH010000020.1, from coordinate 51,113 downwards.
CGGGTAAAGAATTATACAAAAGCTTGATAGAACCTTTAGAAGAGAAGTTAGAGGTTCTAAAGGTCAATAATTTGATATTCTGTTTGGGTGGTGGGTTGAGGACTGTACCTTTAGCAGCAATTCACGACGGGAAAAAATTCTTGGTTGAAAAATATAGTCTGGGAATTATTCCTGCTTTTAACTTACTTGATTTTAAAACTGGTACTATAAAACGATCTCAAGTCTTGGCAATGGGCGCCGAACAGTTTCAAACTGCCGCTCCTTTACCTGCTGTTCCCTTAGAATTGTCAAGTATAGTAGATAACCAATGGCAGGGAAAATCTTTATTAAATCAAGAGTTTACACCAGAAAATTTAAAGATGCAACGCGCGCTTCATGGGTTTGGCATAGTACATTTGGCAACTCATGCAGAATTATCTCCAGATGTAGATAAGTCTTATATTCAGTTTTGGGACGCAAAAGTAGGTTTAGACCAACTCAAAACTCTACAACTAAATAAACCCCCTGTGGAGTTATTGGTGCTAAGTGCTTGTCGCACTGCTTTGGAAAACCCAAAAGCGGAATTAGGTTTTGCTGGTTTGGCAGTACAGTCAGGAGCAAAAGCAACTATTGCAAGTCTTTGGTCAGTTAACGATGGAGGAACACTAGCTTTGATGACTAAATTTTATACTCTGTTGAAACTCACTCCAACTAAAGCAGAAGCACTCAGACAAGCTCAAATAGCGATGCTGAAGCAGCAAGTCAGTTTAAAAAATAATCCTGCTATACGTGGAAGTGCTTCTTTACCAAGTAACGTTGCTAGCTTAGACAGTCGAGAATTATCCCATCCTTATTATTGGGCTGGTTTTACATTAATTGGTAATCCTTGGTAATTTGGAGTCAGGAGGTAGGGTGCGTGACGCCATAACAATTGCAAAGTAAAACCAATAAGGTAGGGTGCGTGACGCCATAACAATTGTAAAGTAAAACCAATGAACTAGTAGCGTCACGCACCTTACGAGCGTTATTGCAAACGGCGCCACATAAAATAATAACTCAGGAGTATATATATGTATCAGCGTAAAAAGATAACTGAAGTATTTTCAACCTTTTTACAGTTTTCGGATGATAGACCCAGCGGTTGGGCAACTGATGCTAAATTATATCGTAGTATAAAAGCTTGTTTAAATAATTCCGGTACTCAGGTATCAGAAGACTTTTGGGTTGTTTACTGGCATAAACAAGCACAAAAATTACATTCACAGTACATTGCGTATGGACATATATCCGCTTACTTACAAGAACCTTGTTACTGGACTGTACATAAATTAATGCCACGATTGCAAGAACAGAGCGAAAAGATTCCAGACTTTTTCCAACTGGCGATAGCATCTGTTCCCAAAATTGTCAAATCTTGCAATCCTGATGTTAATGGCAGTCTCAAAGCTTATGCTAGCACGACTTTCGGTAATATCATCCGGAATCATCTGCGACAGAATCGAGAAACTAATTTATGTACTAATTGGGGTTTATTGGTAAGAATTAGTCGTAAAATCATGACAGAATCACTACAAAATGCTGGTTTAGATAACTTAACTATTGAGCGTTATGTACTTGCTTGGACTAGTTATACACATATTGCCTTACCAAAAAAATCTCCTCAACTAAGACTATTAGAGGCGCCGGATGCTGAGACTTGGCAAGCGATAACAGTATACTATAACCAGATGCGCTCAAAACTTTCTGCTTCTACTTCTGAATGTACCAAAGAAACTATAGAACGTTGGTTGACAGAATGTGGCGCCCAAGTGCGTAAATATATGTATCCGGCAATAAAATCTCTCAATAGTCCCAAACCAGGGTACGAAGAAGGAGAATTACAGGATGAACTAGTAGATACATCACAAGAATCTTTCCTAGCAGAATTAATTCACGAAGAAGAGAAAGCTGTACGTCTCGACCAAAAGCAACAAATAAACACTCTTCTAAAAGAAACCCTAACAAAACTTGACGCAAACGCTCAACAGTTGCTCCAACTATACTACCAGCAAAACTTAACGCAGCAACAAATAGCCAAAGAGCTATCAGTACAGCAGTACACAGTATCTCGTAAACTATCGAAAACCCGTGAATCATTATTACTGACTTTAACCCGTTGGAGTCAAGAAACGCTGCATATTTCTGTAACTTCCGACGTGGTTAAATATATTAGCACAATTTTAGAAGAATGGTTACAAGCATACTACTCCAACAAAACCTAATCTTCCTTCTTTCTTTCTTTGCGCTCTTTGCGACTTTGCGGTTCATTAAAACAAATTATGACTTACCTATTTGAACAACCAACCCAGATAGAACTCCAAATATCTCCAGACTTAGCGCAACAAACCTGGCGCCAAAGTCAACAGCAACCGACAGTAACAGGACAATGGAACGAATATATCAGCCAAATTTGCTTACAAACCTTCTTACCGTGGTTACAAACAGAGTACACAACGAATATCGTTTGTAATGAGACATCATACTCTAATATGTGGACGCATATCAACGGCGCCGCTTTAAGTTGGGGAAATAAACGTATAATTTTGATACCAGAAACATCTATAGATACTAGTGAATATACGATACCCCAAGAATGGGTAGACATTCCAAAATTTGTAGGAGACTACTATATAGCGGTTCAAGTCAACCCCGATGAATTATCATTGCGAGTATGGGGATATACCACACATCAACAAATCAAGTCTAAAGGCACTTATAATTCTCTCGATAGAACATATAGTATTGATGAATCGGAAGTAATTCAAGATTTAAATGTGTTGTGGGTGGTGACTCAATTAAACCCTGATGAAGAAACGCGCGTTCCCATTGCTAGCTTATCTCCTGTACCTGTAACCCAAGCAGAAAACTTACTATCAAGGTTAGTAAGTGTTATTCAGCCTCGATTAGAAATACCATTTTCGTTATGGGGTGAGTTATTGAGTGATGATAACTGGCGCCAGCGTTTTTATCAACTGCGTCAAGGAACTAGTGCTGCTAGTCTAAGTCAGTGGTTACAAAATATCTTTGATGATAGCTGGCAATCTTTAGATAGTATATTATCTAGTTTATCTGGCACCAGTGGGAATTTGGATTTTAGTTTGAGAAATACTGAAGATGATACATCTATCAAAAGGGTGAAACGTTTAAATTTACCCAGTGGAGATGCTTTTTTAGTTTTGGGTGTGTCAGAAGAAGATGACGGTAGGATTGGTATTCGTATTCAATTACGTTCTGTAGGTCAAGATGAGTATTTATTGCCTGATACTAATTTAAAGTTGGTTGCTGCTTCAGGACAAGTTATTCAGTCGGTTGCTTCACGTTCTCAGGATAATATCATCCAGTTGAAGCGGTTTAAGAGTCCTGTTGGTGTTGAGTTTAGTATTCAGGTTGAAGTTGGAGATTTTATGGTGATGGAAAGTTGTGTTGCTTAGTGCGGTTTGGATATTTTACCTTGATATCTTGCACCAAAGTGTTAATACTGAAATTATTAATTGTCAATAAAACGCAAAATAGAGGTTATTAGCCGGCTTTGGCAGGCTTTGTTCGTATAGCCCCACCCTTATAGGGTGTAGGAAAAGAAAATGCATCGGTTTATTGTTTTAAATTTTGGGCAAGGAGATTTATTGCACGGTTTTCCTGTGGTGACAGCGCAATTTTGGGACTCCGAAAGGACGGGTATGCAGTTTACGGGTAGTTTACCTGCTATGGCAAGTCTTGATACACTGTTTCAACGTTGGCGATTGTTGTATGAGTCTTTTTATCTTAACTTTGGTTGGCGTACTCGTAAAACTGGTGTTCAAATTCCTGATTTTGAAATTGATGAGGATGATGATAATGTTACCAATATTTCCCATGCTGAGTTTCAGAATGTGTGTCGTGAGTTACAAGTTCAGTTTAATCGTTGGTTGAGTGCTGGTTCTTTTTTAAATATTGAGCGGAAGTTACGAACGCACCTCACACCGAAAGATGAAGTTTACTTGATTATTGTGGCGCCGCTTTCTACTTTAACATTGCCTTGGTGTTTATGGGATTTTTTATCCGATTATCCGGGAGCGGAAATTGCTTTGAGTCCCCCTGAATATGCGCGCGCTTTTAAAACTGATAAACCGATTGGCGCCACCACAAAAAATTATGTCAAAATATTAAGTATTTTAGGTAATAGCACTGGTATTAATATTAGTCAAGACCAAGAAGTGTTACAGAAACTTCCAGATGCGGAAATAACTTTTTTAACAGAACCAACTTCACAACAGTTGAATGACCAGCTTTGGGAGTCGGAATGGGATATTTTGTTTTTTGCAGGACATAGTTCGAGTCAAGGTCAAGGGTGTATTCAAATTAATTCCGAAGAAGCTTTGACTATTGAACAATTAAAGTATGGTTTGAGGAAGGCAATATCTAACGGGTTAAAGTTAGCAATTTTTAACTCTTGTGATGGTTTGGGTTTAGCTGCTGATTTGGCAGATTTACATTTACCTCAAATCATTGTAATGCGGGAACCTGTTCCTGATAAAGTTGCTCAAGAATTCTTAAAGTATTTTCTTGGTGCTTTTTCTGTAGGAAAGTCGCTTTATATATCAGTGAAGGAAGCACGGGAGAAGTTACAGGGATTAGAAGTACAATTTCCTTGTGCAACTTGGCTACCTGTAATCTGTCAAAATCCTGCTGAAATACCTTCGACTTGGGTAGAATGGTGTGGAAATAAAAATAAGATTCAGTTATTTCCACCACGTCGTTTATTAAAAAAGATTGCTGTATCTAGTTTGGTAAGTACGTTGTTTGTTACAGGAATACGATTTTTAGGGTTACTTTCTCCTGTGGAACTTTCGGCATTCGATATGTTAACGCGCGCGCGGATTCCAGAAAGTCCTGATGATAGAATATTAGTTGTTACCGTTACCTCAGAAGATATTCAAGCACAAACTAATGAGCCTCGTTTTGGTTCTTTATCTGATACTACCTTAAATCGATTACTCGTAAAATTACAAAACTATCAGCCAGCAGCAATAGGTTTGGATATTTACCGTGACTATAAGAGTCAAAGTGAATTAGCTCTTCAATTGCAGCGTCCAAATATAATAGGAGTTTGTAAACGTCCTGATGGACAAGATGACCTTACAGGAATTTTACCACCGCCAGAAATTCCTGCTTCACAATTAGGGTTTAGTGATTTTGTTCAAGATAATGACGGTGCAATTAGGCGTCACTTATTATTCATGACACCAAGAACAACTTCGCGGTGTACAGCAGCATATGCATTGAATACACGACTTGCAATTGAATATCTATATACTCAACATAATATTAAAGCAGAATATACACCGGATGGATACTTGAAGCTAGGTAAAATTATATTTCCATCCATAGGCGCCCGTACAAGTGGATATCAAAGCGTTGATGCAGGAGGTAGTCAGATACTAGTAAATTACAGAGCAACATCTGACCCAGAGTCAATAGCACAAAAAGTGACCCTAAAAGATATTTTTAGTGAGAAGGTAAACCCAGAGGCAATAAAAAACCGTATTATCTTAATTGGTAGAGTAGGTAGTGATGCTGAAGATTATTGGCCAACTCCCTACGGTGCAGGTTCTTCAAACAAAATACCGGGAGTATTTGTCCACGCACACATGACGAGTCAAATTATTAGTACTGTTCTAGATAATAGACCATTAATATGGGTTTGGTCTACTTGGCAAGAAATTCTCTGGACTTTTGGCTGGTCATTCATAGGTGGATTTATTGCTTGGCGCTGTGGCAAAATACTAATAATGGGCGCCGTCGTATGTGGTTCAATAGTAATATTGATTACTACATGCTGGTTATTATTGAATTATGGTGGTTGGATACCTTTAGTTCCACCTTTACTTGTATTTATGCTTGACTTAGGCGCCGTTGCTTTTTTATTGTTGAGTGATAATTGGCAACGGATACAACGGATGTAACGGATAATGTATGGTGTGTGACGCTATTAACAATCTTGAAACGAAATGTAGGGTGTGTGACGCTATTAACAATCTTGAACGAAGATAGGATATAGTAGCGTCACGCACCAAATGTAGCACTCTAGTTGCTATCTTGTTCAATACACTGTTTAATTGCCTCTTCTGCAATACAAATATTTTCCTCTATAGGTACACCATCCGCTGTAGTAAAAAGCCCGTACCACGTAGCTTCATCATCCTCTTTATGAGTAAGTACATAAGCTTTTAATTCAGGAGTACTCATCTGTTCAAAATTTAACTTCATGATAAAAATCTCCAAAATCTCTTACCCATGTTAAATAATAAGGAGCGCCAATTTTATATTGCTTTTACCAACAGTTTTCACATTTAGCGTAATACTCAACAGTACAATACCCTTAGCACTATCATTAGTATCACCGCAAAGAAAAGGTTTAGCAGCAGGAACGTATTTTGCAGGTGGAGCTTTAGGAGGAAGTTTATTCTTAATTATATTGAGTGACCTAGCAAATCTTCCACCTACACCAGAAGCATTCATTGGCGCCATAGCATTTTTAATTGTAGCCGCTTGTGTAGGGTGCGTGAAAGCTTCAACAAACATTAAATAAAATTAAAATCTATTGCTTTCACGCACCATCTATTTATTGCTGGCACCAGTTTTCGTATTACAGCCCGATAATGTTAAACTTGCTTGCATAAACTCTTTAAGTCAAACGTTTAAAGAAATGCAACGAAATAAATAATTTTATAAAGTTATGACTAAGATTAAGTTTTATATCAAATACGGCAAAATCGTTACAGTTCTGGCACTTATAGCTAGCTGCGGGCGCCTACATGGAGAGCAAGTAAATACTCGAAATGATAATTTAATATTAGCATCTGTAAACTATGTGCCACCTCCTCCACCACCGAAAAGTGGTGAACCGAAGGGAAGAGGAGATGGAGGCGCCAGTAGAGGATGCGAACCTATGGCGTTAGTACCTATAATGAAAACGAACTCCAGAAGTTATAGGTGGGGACAAACAGTATCAGAAAGACCCCAATTTTGGTTTACATTACCCAGAAGCCTTACAAAACAGGATATTGTGGAATTTACCTTAAAAGATAACTCAGGTAAACAGGTATATAATACTAAACTACAATCTCAAATTCCGCAGGGTATAGTAAGTTTTACAATTCCCGACAATATTCCACCTTTACAAGTTGGCAAAACATACGATTGGTCTTTTTTAGTTCGCTGTAATTCTACAACAGTGGAGGATAGACCGGGTAAAGTTGAAGGTGGTATTCAACGGGTTGTTATGTCTACAACAGTCAAAAATCAACTAGCTGGTGCCAAAACTCCAGTGGAACAAGCTAGTGTATATGCTAAAAACGGTATTTGGTTTGATAGCTTGACTATTTTAGCAGAAAAGATGCGCGATAATAAAACAAATGATATTTCCTCTGCTTGGACTGAGTTGTTAAAACAGGTCAATTTAGAAAAAGCAACCAAGGCGCCTGTTATTAATTGCTGTACACAAGTGTGATAAATGTGAGGCTGGTGCGTGAAGGCTACGAGTTATTGCGCTTCGTTTTATAATTGTATTAGCCTTCACGCACCCTACCTATGTTAATTCAAGAAAAGCCGCAGCAACAAAACTGGAAACCAATAATCAAAGAACTGGAAGCTGTACTTGGTTACAAAAACGTTGTGCAGCGACGGGAGGAACTCATTACTTATGAATGCGACGGTTTAGCTAGTTATCGTGAGCGTCCTGCTTTGGTGGTGTTGCCCCGAACTACTGAACAGGTGGCAGCAGCAGTCAAGATTTGCAATAAGTATAATGTACCTTTTCTCGCGCGCGGTTCGGGTACTGGATTATCGGGTGGCGCCCTACCTGTAACGGAGTGTGTGTTGATTGTTACTTCCATGATGCGGCAAATATTGAATGTAGATTTGGAGAATCAGCGTGTAGTTGTGCAACCGGGTGTTATTAATAGTTGGGTGACTTCTACGGTGAGTGGTGCTGGTTTTTACTACGCTCCTGACCCTTCGAGCCAAATTATTTGTTCAATTGGTGGAAACGTTGCAGAAAATTCTGGTGGAGTACATTGTTTAAAATACGGTGTGACGACGAATCATGTATTGGGACTCAAAGTAGTTACAGCTAGTGGTGATATTGTAAATTTGGGTGGGTTAATTCCAGAAATGCCCGGTTATGATTTAACTGGTATATTTGTTGGTTCTGAAGGTACGCTCGGTATTGCTACGGAAGTGACCTTGCGTATTCTTAAGAGTGCCGAGTCAATATGTGTACTGCTTGCTGATTTTACGAATGTGGAAGCTGCTGGCGCCTCGGTTGCTGATATTATTAGTGCAGGCATAATTCCAGGCGGTATGGAAATTATGGACAATCTCAGCATTAATGCTGTTGAAGATGTCGTTAAAACCGACTGCTATCCCCGCGATGCTACAGCTATCCTGCTTATTGAAATCGATGGTTTGGAAGTAGAGGTTACTCATAGTAAAAAGTTAGTCGCAGAAATTTGTCGCCAAAACGGCGCCCGTAATGTAACCTCGGCAAGCGACCCCGAAACTCGTTTAAAATTATGGAAGGGCAGAAAAGCCGCGTTTGCAGCAGCAGGACACGTTAGTCCAGATTATTATGTTCAAGATGGTGTCATTCCCCGCACACAATTACCATATGTACTAAAAGAGATTGAAGAATTAAGCCAGCGGTCAGGATATAAAATTGCGAATGTCTTCCACGCAGGAGACGGAAATCTACACCCGCTCATTCTTTATGATAATTCCATACCGGGTGAATTAGAGAAAGTTGAAGAAGTCGGCGGCGAAATTCTGAGATTATGCGTCCGCGTTGGTGGTAGTATTTCCGGAGAACATGGTATTGGCGCCGAAAAACGTTGTTATATGTCCGATATGTTTACAGACTGCGACTTGGAAACAATGCAGCTTGTACGACAAGTGTTTAACCCCAAAGGTCTAGCAAACCCTACCAAAATCTTTCCCACCCCCCGCACCTGCGGAGAAGCTGCTAGAACGATGGGTGATGCTGCGAAGAAATTTGAAGTGGACGGTGTTGAAAGGTACTAATCAAAAATCTTCATATGTTAGAAATATCTAAAAGCATCATTATTCCAGAGAACGAAATCGAAATTAGCGCTATTCGTTCTCAAGGCGCCGGTGGTCAAAACGTTAACAAAGTTGCAACCGCCGTCCATTTACGCTTTGACGTTAAAGCTTCTTCGTTACCGGAGTTTTACAAGGAACGCTTATTAAATCTTAAAGATAAGCGTATTAATAATGATGGAGTCATCGTTATCAAATCTCAGGAACACCGCAGTCAACTCCAAAACCGTGAAGAAGCTTTAAAACGTCTTCAAGAACTCATTCAAAGTGTAACCGTGATTAAACTTAAACGTAAACCCTCAATCCCTACCCGTTCCTCCCAAGTTCGGCGCCTCGAAACCAAGAAAAAACGTGCGCGAATTAAACTCAATCGTAGTAATATTATAGATGATTAAATTTGTATAAACATTGACAATTGAATAAAAATTAATTACTGTATGGAACTTTCTGACCAGGATACGATTCATACCCCTAGTATCCTGCATTCCACAGTGAAAAACGATGGTGTTAGATTTCAATACCAAGGTTCGCACTAACCTATTTAGTGCATATAGTAATACTGCATTCTATATCAGTAAATCTACTGATAACGTCGTTGAGTTTACTGCACCACAGGATACTTTTGCCAAATTAGAAGCTGACATAGCTAAATTAGAAACTATGAGCAACGAATTAGCACAAAGTCAACAAAAATACGAACAGCAAATTCTTCAATCAAAAATTGAATATGGTGTTAAAGACTTAGAGCAAATAGCGGAGAGAATAAATAGTTTAGCTGCTCAACTCGAAGCTGAAATGCGTCACTTTAAAGATATTGCCGTTGAAGTCAACCAATGCTATCACCATCATCAACGTTTAGAATCTAATATTCATACTACTGAAACTACATCAAAAAGTACATCTAAATCGCATCGCTGGACACCTTTAAATATATGGGATGTACATTTCTCCTCAATTCCCATAATTATCAAACGTGGTAGTAAATTCATTATAGTTGAAAAAATTGTCAATCTATTTAAATAATTTTTGTCTGATGTCTCCCCTTAACTCTTTAGTAATAAAATGCTTGTAGAGACGTTACATGTAACGTCTCCCCATTGTAGGCAATTAATCACAAACTAACTCATCACCTTTAAATTTAAAAACTTTTAACAGCTTTTACCGGAATTTCAATGATAAACTTAGTGCCCTGAGATAATTTGGATAAACACTTTATATGACCTTGATGCTTTTCAACCACAATTTGGTAGCTAATAGATAATCCTAATCCTGTACCTTTACCTGGTTCTTTTGTGGTGTAAAATGGGTCAAAAATATGAGGAAGTACTTCTTCTGGAATACCAGAACCATTATCTGTAATTACAATCACGGCTTTATTATCAACAAGTTGTGTTGAAATCGTTATAGTCATAGACTTTTTCAAAGCTACAGGTAAACGCTTAAAATTCTCATCTAATGCATCAATACTGTTACTTAAAAGATTCATAAAAACTTGATTGAGTTGAGCAGGATAGCATTCCACTAAAGGCAATGTACTATATTCTTTTACTATTTTAATTTCCGGATGTTCACCATTTGGCTTTAGTCTATGTCCTAAAATAAGCAAAGTACTGTCCAAACCTTCATGAATATCTACTGGTTTTAAATCTGCTTCATCAGAACGTGAGAAGTTTCGTAAAGATAAAACAATTTGACAAATTCGCTCGGCGCCTATTTTCATTGATTCAATCGTTTTTGGAAGGTCTTCAATAATAAAATCCAAATCTCGATTTTTAAATTGTGCTTGTATTGCAGGTTCTGAGTCTTGATATTGTCCGAAAAATTTAACAATATTTATTAATTCTTTAGTATATTCATCCAAGTGAGAAAGATTACCAAAAATAAAGTTGACAGGGTTGTTAATTTCATGAGCGACGCCAGCCACAAGTTGCCCTAAAGAAGCCATTTTTTCACCTTGAATTAAACGGCTTTGAGTTTGTTTTAATTCTTGAAGTGCCTCGGCAATTTCTGCTGTTTGGCGTTTAGTTTGTTCTAATAACTCTGCTTGTTGAATTGCTACCCCTAATTGAACTCCAACTTGAGCAAGCAAATTAATTTCTTCGTCTTTCCAATAACGTGGTTGAGAATTTTGATAAGCAACTAACAATCCCCATAGCTTTTCACCTTGGGAAATAGGGACAAATGTTTCATTGCGAGGGTATTCGGTGTCTTCGTCTGTGTTTAAATCTATATTTGACGAAGTGTTTTCTAATAATTGGGGTCTTGCAAGTGGAATCCGATTATCTTTGAAGGAATCTGCGACAAATTTACCACTCCAATCTGAGTTAAAACGGTAGATGGCAACTCGTTCTACTTCTAACAGTTCTCTTACAGCTTTGGTAGTGGCGTTAAAAATACTCTTAATATCGAGAGACTGGCGAATTTTCTCAACTGTAGCAGCTAGAAGTTTTTGCCGTTCCATTCCGCGTTCTCGTTCGGTAGCTTCTGCTAATTGCACAGCTTGTGACTGAACTTTTTTTAAGTAGGAATCTTGCTTTAAAGCTACTCCTAATTGTTCAGCAATTTGGCAAACAAACTCTAATTCTGAAGTTTGCCAGTTGCGCGCGCAACTACATTGATGAATACATAGCAGTCCCCATAACTTGCCAGCTTTTAGCAAAGGAGCGACAATATTAGCACGAACTTGGAATTGCTCCAAAATCTGAACATAGCAATCTTTGAATTCTTCTCGATAAATGTCAGCTATTGCATTAACCCGACCTTGTTGATAAAGAGGAGCAAATTCTTCGCTGAAACAATGGTCGTAAACTTTTTCTGCTATTGCCGATTTCCAACTAGATGCAACGTCTTCATAAACAAATTCTCCCTGCCAATCACTATTAGGTTCAAAACGAAAAACACCTACCCGGTCAGCTTTTAGCAGTTGACGCACTTCAGTAACAGTGGTTTGAAAAATTATTTCTAAATCTAAAGACTCGCGAATTCGAGAAATAACTCCAGTCAAAGCTTTCTGCTGTTCCGCTTGATATTGTGCTTCTACTAACAGTTCATTATGTTGAAGTGCGACCCCTAAGTTTTCAGCAATTTGACTGGCGAATTCAATTTCTGAAAGCTCCCAAGTTCGAGGTACAGCACATTGATGTACGCATAGCAATCCCCATAAGTTGCCTCGCTTTAGTAGAGGAACCACTAAATTTGCCTTAACTTGGAATTTACCTAAAATTTGAACATGAGACTCGCTCAGTCCAGCTTCATGAATATTTGCAACAGTTTGCATCCGTCCTTGTTGATAATCAGCAGCAAACTGTTTCCCAAAACAATGGGCGTAAACTTTCATGGCAATTACCGAATTCCAACCAGCAGCAACATCCTCAGTTAGGAATTCCCCTTCCCAATTTTGTTGTACGTCAAAACGGAAGATAGCCACTCTGTCAGCTTGTAGCATTTGGCGTACTTCGGTAACGGTGGTTTGAAAAATTGTCTCTAAATCTAGGGAATTACGAATACGGTTAATAACACTAGTTAAGGTCTTTTGTTGTTCCGCTTGGTACTGAGCTTGTACTATTAACGTATGATGTCGAAGCGCAACACCAATTTGTGTTCCAATTTGGGCAAGTGATTCGATATCAAAGGTTTGCCACTGTCTTGAGCTACTTTCATAGGCAGCAAACAGTCCCCAAAGTACTTCACCTTGAAGAATTGGGGCAATTGCAAAGGCTTTTGCTTGAAATTGTTCTAATAAGGCTATATGGCAGTCTTTTAACTGTGCTTGATAAATATCATTAACAGCTAAAGTCTCATTATGAATGTAACGCCCACCTTGGCTTTGCTGCAAATAAGTATCAACAATTGTAGTCTGGGCGCCTACTAAGGGAATGATATTTTCTGTAAAGGATTCAGCGACAAAATTACCGCTCCAGTCCTTATTAAAGCGAAAAACGGCAACCCGGTCAGCTTTTATTAGTAGCCGTGTTTTATCTGCTGCTATTTGAAATACACTATCAATATTTAGAGGGTGACAAATTTTATTGGCTATATGGGCAATTATCTGGTCACGCTGAGATGCTTGAGCTAATTTAACAGCTTGAGTTTGTACTTGATACAAATGTTCAGCTTGCTGAATGGCAACTGTTAAATGGTCAGCAATTTGACGAATAAATTCAATCTCAGATACTTTCCAGTCACGAGATTCACTACATTGATGAATACACAGCAATCCCCAAAGTTCCTTGTCTCCTAATAAAGGAACTATAAGATTTGCGCGAACTTGAAATTTACCCAGAATTTCTGCATGACATTCACTGAGTCCAGCCGAATAAATATCTGCTGCTGCTTGGACTCGCCCTTTTTTGTAATCATCTGCAAACCTTTCTCCAAAACAATGGTCATAAACTTTCATCGCAATTACTGAGTCCCAACCAGGCGCCACGTCCTCAGAGACAAATTCCCCTTCCCAGTCTTTTTCTGGGTAGAAGCGAAAAACAGCTACTCGGTCTGCCTTCAAAAGTTGGCGTACTTGTGTAACTGTGGTTTGGAAGATCGTGTTCAAATTTAGAGACTCTCGAATTTTGATAATTACACTCGCTAGGGCTTTTTGTTGGTCTAGTTGTTTTTGAAGTTGAGCATTTGAAAAATTGACTTGATTTTCTTGATTATCAAACCGAGATTCCATAATTTAACTATTTGGTAGAATGACTTCTTTATTTTTCCCCTTTTCTTACTTAAACTAACATTTATATGATACTTTATGTTAATTAAAAATAATAGTTATACTAGTCCTGTTAAGCAAAAGTATTAATTTATGTTAATTTTAAACTAAACCATGTATGCTTATTATTCGCACTCATAGCAGTTTATTATCAATTTACAAGTATATTTTTATACATATTAATATCAGTAAAATCACACTCTCCCTGTATTGTTAAGGCATCACACACCACACGGAATTTTAATTACAAATTCTGCTCCAGATAACAGGAGTTTAGACTTGTTCATAAAGATAAATAAGTGCTTGAGAACCTTGAGAATAACAGGTGTATTTTCTTGTAGCCCTCGGGAAACAATTGTATTGGCGCCAAGGTCAATTTGCTCATAAGGTTGGTAGCTTACAATATTGAGTATTATTTTATACTATTGTGTTATTATATACATATAATTTTCAGTATTTTTTGTTTATTAGCGCCCAAATAAGATGATTGTAAGGGAAGTATGTTATTTAAACGGCTGTTTTGGGAATTCTTAAAATAGAGAACATCATCAAAGCAAGTCCAAGCAGCAATGGAAAACAATCAAACCCCCCAAGCATTGGCATTAAGTCAAGCAGCAGAGGTTAGCGGTGCTATTTTAAGTAGTAATCAAGCTAATGAAGAGCAGTCTCAAGCTATTACGCGAATAATAACGCGCCTACGCGAATCTTGTCACCCAGAAACTACTTTTAATACAGCTGTCGCCGAATTACGCCAACTACTTAATACCGATAGAGTCGCGGTGTTTCGTTTGTTCAGTGAATTGAACTGGCAGGGGGAATTTGTTTATGAAGATGTAAGTGACGTTTCACTGTCGGCAATTAAAGTCAAAAAACACGACCCTTGTTTTAGCAATCAGTCTGCCGCGTACCAACAAGGTAAAATCAAGGTTTCATCAGATATATATCAAGATTTTCATAGCTGTTATATTGATTTATTAAAAAGTTTTCAGATACGCGCTTGTATTATTGCGCCTTTGCTTAAGGGCGAACAACTTTGGGGATTATTATGTGTACACCAATGCAATGAACCGCGCGTTTGGCAAACTGAAGAAGTTGAATTTGTCAAGCAAATAGCTCAACACTTAGGAGTAGTGTTGCAACATAGCGAACTTGTGGTACAAGGGTATTTGCAAGTCGAAAAGCAAAAAGCTTTAGCAAGTGTTATTGCTCGAATACGTGAATCATTAGATTTACAAACTATTTTCAAGAATACAGCTACGGAAGTGCGTCACCTGCTGCAAGCAGACCGTGTGGGAGTGTTTCGTTTTGATCGAGAAAAAGATTGGGAAGGAGAGTTTGTATCCGAAGACGTGGCGCACGGGTGGAACTCAGCGATGGCAGCGAGAGTTTATGACCCTTGTTTTAGTGAACAATTAGCCCCGCAATATGAGTTGGGTAAAATGAATATTATTCCGGATATTTACCAAGGTAGTTGTAGTTCATGCCACATATCCATTCTTGAAAAATTTCAAGTTCGTGCCAATTTAGTGGCACCTTTGCTCAAAGGTAAACAGCTATGGGGATTACTATGCATACACCAATGTGGTAGGCCACGTTATTGGGAACCATCAGAAATTGAGTTTGTGCAGCAAATAGCAGCACAGTTGAGCGTCGCAATTCAACAAGCCGAATATTTGAAGCAAACGCAGGTGCAAACAGCACAACTCGCACAAGCAGCTGAACGCGAGCGTGCTGCTGAACGTCAGAGAACTTTAGCTAAAACAATTGAGAGAATCCGGCAAACATTCGACCTAGAAACAATCTTTCATACTGCTGCCAATGAAGTTAGAAAAATGCTCTCTACTGACAGGGCAGTAATTTATAAGTTTAATCCTGATTGGAGCGGTGAATTTGCTGTTGAATCAGTAGCATCTGGTTGGGACTCGCTACTGGAACTACAATGGCAACAACCAGAAATACGCGCAAATGCCAGCGACTGTAGTATTCAAGACCTATCAACCCCTCCACTTACTGACACTTACCTGCAAGAAACGCAGGGTGGAAGGTTTGCGCGTGGAGAAGTTTATAGGATTTGCAATGATATATATAAAGTTGGGTTTAATGACTGTTACATTCGTCTATTAGAAATTTACCAAGCGCGTGCGTATGTAATTATTGCAATTTATCACGGTCAAAAACTTTGGGGATTACTAGCAGTTTACCAAAATTCGTCGCCGAGACAGTGGCAAGACGAGGAAGTTTACTTACTCACCCAAATAAGTACTCAACTCGGAGTTGCATTGCAGCAAGCTGAGTACATCCAACAAGTTAAAGCACAAACTGCACAGTTAGAAAAAGCTGCCTCACGTCAACGCGCGTTAGCAACAACAGTAGATAAAATTAGACAATCACTCGATATCAAAAGCATTTTCCAAGCTACCACACAAGAAGTCCGAGGATTGTTAAATGTTGAACGTGTAGCAATTTATAGATTTTATTCAGATTGGAGCGGCGAATTTGTCGCAGATTCAATTGTTGATGGTTGGACACCAGTAGGAAAAACCCAACCAATCATTGAAAAAACGATTCTGTCAGCAGTCAAAGCCGGACAATATCCACGTAATGAAACTTTTGTACCAATTTCGCAAGGTGAAAAACTTTGGGGACTATTAGTAGCTTATCAAAATTCGCAACCGCGTTATTGGGAAGAGGAGGAAGTAAACTTATTAGCGCAAGTAGCAGTGCAATTAGGTGTAGCGCTTCAACAAGCCGAATTACTCGAACAAACACGGTTACAAAAGGAAAAACTCAATGAGACGCTTAAAGAGTTGCAGCAGACGCAAACTCAGTTGATACAGGGTGAGAAGATGGCAGGGTTAGGGCAGTTAGTTGCTGGTATCGCGCATGAAATTAACAACCCGATTAATTTTATCTACGGTAATATAACTTATGTTAGTGAATATACTAAGCATCTGCTCGATTTATTAAATATCTACCAACAACAATATCCCAAACCTGGACAAGAAATTGAAGCCAAAGTTGATAAAATCGACTTAGATAATATTATCGAAGACTTGCCCAAAACACTTCAATCAATGCATAGCGGCGCCGAAAGGATTTCTCAGCTAGTAGAGTCATTACGTACATTTTCGCGTCTTGACCATGCAGAAATGAAACTTGTAGATATCCATGAGGGTATCGACAGCACATTATTAATCTTACAACACCGTTTGCGCGCGTCAAATCACTGTCCAGCAATTAAAGTAATCAAAAAATATGGCGACTTGCCACAGGTTGAATGCCAAGCTGCACAGATGAATCAAGTCTTTCTAAATATTTTAAGTAATGCTATAGACGCGATTGAAACTCAATACAAAGAACATCAAAAAAAGTATAGCAACAACCATTTATATACACCTGAAATCATCATTAATTCTCAAGCTGTACAAAATACAAGAATACTAATTTGTATATATGACAACGGTTGTGGTATTCCCGACCATGTTCGCTCGCGCGTCTTCGACCCATTTTTTACAACTAAAGAGCCAGGAAAAGGAACAGGTTTAGGATTATCCATAAGCTACCAAATCATAGTAGGAAAACACAACGGTAAAATCGAGTGCTTCTCTGAACCAGGAAAAGGAACACAATTTGAGATTGAAATTCCAATTCAATATCCAAATCATACTACGCCTCTGTGGTAAATATCAAAATCATACCAAATATTGCATAGGTTATACTTACGTGGAAATAGTAATAATCATGATTACTGCAACATATACAGGTAAATACATATGCATAAGATAGGTAACTTCATCAATAAATTAATATTATTTTCCATATTTACCAGTACATCAGTATGGGCACAAATAACTCCTGATAACACGTTGGGCGCCTCTTCATCACAATTAAACAAAAACACACTTGTTGATAGAATTGATGGAGGCGCCTAAAATTCTGCGGACATTACGGAATAATTCATCGGTAGAGTATTCAACAATCATTTGAGCTGGTTTATTGGTTTTACTCCAAATAACCGCACTGTTATTATTTATATCGCCACTCATCACACCATACGGTAACTCAGGGCGCCTTTTTTCTGATGTAATAATACCAGGTGCCTGAGCAAAGGATTTATTTAAGACATTATCGGTAATGATGGCGCCAGTAGCAGCTAATGAGATTTTTATGAACTGACGACGAGACAATGAGTGTGACATAAAGCGGGATAATATTGACTTTTTTTATTTTGGAGCCATAAGTTTAAGGATAGGTTTAGGTGCCTCATAGCAGAGTGTCGAAATATCGACTAAATTGGATGCTATAGTTCTAGGGATTGATTAGCTCATGGTAATGCTTCCGCCGCAACCGCGTGTCCTTATACTGTATAATCCGTTTGCAGGTCAGGCATATAATCTTAAACAAACTCTGGAAGACGCTGCTGATATTTGGCGAAGCAAAGGATGGGATGTAAAAGTGCAACCCACCAAAGCACCCGGTGATGCAACAGTTCAAGCGCGCGCTGCTGCCGTTGCTGGCTATGATGTAGTAGTCGCTGCTGGTGGTGATGGTACAGTTAACGAAGTTATCAACGGTTTGGTAGGGACACACGTCGCTTTAGCTGTGCTACCTATTGGTACAGTCAATATTTGGGCACGTGAACTAGGTTTACCAATGGACTTGCGTCGTGTTGCCAATGCTTTTTTAACCGCACAGTTAGAACAAATAGACGTTGGTAAAGCGGGAGAAAGATATTTTTTATTAATGGCAGGTGTTGGGTTTGATGGTGCAGTTACAGCACAAATAAATCATGACGATAAAAAGCGGTTGGGTATATTCGCTTACGTAAAACAAACATTACAGCTTGCACGGAATTATCAAGGTGTTCGTTCATTTGTTTGTGTAGATGGTAAACGAGTTCGTGGACGTGTATTATTAATTATAATTGGCAATAGTCAATTATATGGTGGTATTGTAAAGTTAACGGCTGATGCAATTGTTAATGATGGATTATTAGATGTGTGTGTAATTAAAGGACACAGTATGTTAGTGGCACCACTAAGGTTATTATCAATATTTACACGTCGCTATAACCGTGACCCGAAAGTTGTATATTACCGCGCGCAACAAGTCCAAATTCAAGGAAAAAAACTACTTTCTGTACAAGTAGATGGAGATTATTTAGGAACAACACCAATGAACTTTGAAGTCGTCCCGAAAGCGTTATGGGTGCTAGTTCCGAAAAGTGCTGACAAATCACTATGGAAAGTAAATTAATTAAAATTAGATGTGATAACATATAACATATGCAAATGAAACATATAAACGTAGGGTGCGTGACGCTAGAAAAAACCTCAACACAGCGATAGGACTTGTAGCGTCACGCACCAAATAACAATCGTGACTCACTTTTTTTCAGTCCCCAAATAGTCGTTCTTACATCTTTATCATCCACAAAACATATTCTATCACCACTCTTACACAGAGTTCCAAAATGCGAATATAAGTTACTATGGAAAATGTATTAAGTGAGATAATATATAAATTATTTTAAAGAATAAATTCTCATTAATTGATTACTGCCTGACATACAATGGACTATAACACGAAAAAAGAATTATTTAGCTATGCCTATATTAAGTTACTTGCTTCTATAAGCGGTCTTGTTGTAACTGAAGCCAATAGAGCCTTAGATAATGTTGGTATTGACATAACTATAGCAGTCCTAAATCATTTGTAAAATCCACACTAGTAGAGACGCGATTAATCGCGTCTCTACGTGAATATAATTTTTACAACTCATATAGGATTGCTATATCCGGGCGCCTGGTATGATAAAAGGAATACTTTCACCTTCTACTGATGCACAAGTTAAATGCACAGCTACTAATGTAACAAAAGATACATCCATTGAGTATCCTTTACCTATTAAAAATTACAGACGATTAATAAATAGATCGATTACTCCTCAAATCTTGATAATTGTAACTGTACCTACTCAAATAGAAAGCTGTATAAATATCTTAAATTTACAAAATGAAACATTAGTTAAAAGCTGTGCTTATTGGATATCATTAAAGGGAAGACAAGATACGGCAAATGATAAAACTATAACTATTGACAGACATCCCAAAAGAAAATCTACTCACACCTGATGTCTTAATAAAACAAATAAACGATGAAGCGGATTACAAGCAAAATGTATTTTATTACCACAGAGACACAGAGATAAACAAAAAATAATAAATAAGTAATTCTTAGCCTGCGAAGGCAGGCTTTGCTCGTATAGCCTCACCCTTCTAGGGTGTGAATACGCGCGTGATGTGGATAAAAATGTAAATACGGTTGCGAATACATATAAAATATAGATCACCAAGGTAGTTTAGTTCCATCCCATGAAAAAAATTGACCACTATCACTAGGTTCTAATTTTTCAATGACATCTAAAAGTTGACTTACTGTGCGTTCTGTGCTAAACAGTTTTTCGGGTGGAACGTTTGCTTGGAAGGGACGTGATAAACGAGTGTCTGTTGTTCCCGGATGTAATGTTACTACTATATTCTTCGGACAAGAACGCGCGTATTCAATGGATACGTTCCGCATAAACATGTTGAGTGCTGTTTTCGATGCTCGATAACCATACCATCCACCAAGATTATTATCCCCGATACTACCGACTTTGGCGGAAATACTCGCGAAGACGCTTTTTTCTTGATGCTTAAATAAAGATACAAGGTGTTTTGCTAAGAGTACTCCCCCGATACTGTTGACTTGGAAGTAGCGAGTTAGGTTATCTATATTCAAATGTCTTAAACTTTTTTCTGGTTGAAAGTCTCCGTCGTGCAGTACCCCAACACAGTTTACAACCAGATGCAATGTTTTAACTTCGCTTTTGATTTGCTGTACCGCTTCAGTAATGTCTGCCTCATTGGTAATATCCATTACTAAGCCAGTTAAACGTGTAGGATTATCGTTTGCGAGTGCGATTAACTCAGATGCTGATTCTGGGTTACGATATGTTGCATAGACTTTGGTAATTTTCTCAACATCGAGTAGTTTTTTGACGAAACCCAAGCCAATACCTTGACTTGCTCCTACAATTAATGCGTTTGCTGAATTTATTTGATTTAGGAATGACATTATTATTTGCTAGCCTATGTAGTTACAATGATTAGTCGGCGCCGTTTTCATTTATGTTAAAGTTTAAACAAAAACATGATTCGTAACCACGAAGGGTTAATTAAAAGTACCGATGGTACAGAATTATACTATCAATCTTGGCTTCCTGATAATAGGGTGCGAGGAATATTAGCTATAGTCCACGGTTTAGGTGGGCATAGTGGAATGTACGGTAATATTATAAAACAAATATTACCAAAGAATTACGCTGTGTACGGTGTAGATTTGCGAGGAAACGGAAAATCACCAGGTCAACGTGCTTATATAAATTCTTGGAATGAATACCGTGAGGATGTTGGAAGTTTCCTAAAGTTCGTGAATAACGAAAATTCCGGTACTCCGATATTTCTACTCGGTCATAGTTTGGGAGGGTTGACTGTTTTAGATTATGTCTTACATAATTCTAAGGATAAACCTAAATTAAACGGTTTGATTAATTTGACTCCAGCGTTAGGTGAATCTGGGGTTCCACCTATTAAAATCTTTATAGGACAGATACTTTCACGGATATATCCGCGTTTCTCAATGAAAACAGGTTTAGATTTGGGTTTAGGTTGCCGTGATCAAGAAGTAATTGCCCGTTATGCTCAGGATACACTAAGGCATACCGTTGGTACAGCCAGGTTATCAACCGAGTTTGCTAGTACTCTTGCTTGGGTAAAAGCTCATATAAACGAACTAAATATACCATTTTTGATGATACTCGCAGGCGCCGACAAGATAACTTTTCCTGAAGGTTGTCGTCAGTTCTTTGAAAAAATTCCTTTTACCGATAAAGAACTCCAAGAATATCCAGATAGTTATCACGAAGTTCACGACGACTATGGCTATGAACAAGTATTGTCTAATATGGAAGATTGGTTACAACGTCATTTATAAAATTACTTTATTATAATCAGGCGCCTATGTCATTATCCAACATTAACCAAGATACTGCAGTACTAGCAGCAATTGAGAAAGTAGCAGTATATGACCGTAGTCAGTGGGGACGTATTCAAGTATCAGGTAATGACCGTTTGCGTTTCCTCCATAACCAAAGCACAAACGACTTTCAATCTCTCAAACCAGGTCAAGGTTGTGATACTGTTTTTGTAACATCTACCGCTAGGACGATTGACTTAGTGACAGCATATGTGGAAGAAAATGCTGTGATTTTACTAGTTTCTCCTAACCGTCGCGAATTTCTCATGCAGTGGTTAGACAAATATATCTTTTTTGCCGATAAAGTCGAATTAGCCGATATTACTGAACAAACTAAGGCTTTGAGTCTTATCGGCCCTGAAAGTCATACAATTATCGAACAGTTAACTGCTGGAGAACTTATCAACCAGCCTTACGGCACTCACAAACTATATAATATTGATTCAGTCGAAGTTCGTATTGCAGTTGGTAGCGGTTTAGCTTTACCTGGTTACACGTTAATTCTTCCAGCTACTGACAATACCATATGGAATACACTTTTAGAAAGAGGCGCCGTTTCCGTGAGTTCAACAGCTTGGGAAACATTACGTATTATCCAAGGTCGTCCAGTACCGGAAAAAGAACTGACCGAAGATTATAATCCTTTGGAAGTTGGGTTATGGCAAACTATATCTTTTACCAAAGGTTGTTATATCGGACAAGAAACTATTGCTCGTTTAAATACATATAAAGGTGTAAAAACTTACCTTTGGGGAATACGTCTAAATAAATATATTGAACCTGGAAGTACTATATATATAGACGAAGAAAAAGTAGGCGCCTTAACTAGTATCACAGAAACTACTGAAGGTTATTTTGGACTTGGTTATATTCGTAGCAAAGCTGGTGGTGTTGGTTTGAAGGTGACTATTGATGGTAGCGAAGGTGAAGTTGTTGAAGTTCCCTTTGTTTCACATGTATATCCAGAATAATATTACCACAGAGACAGAAACAATTATCTTTGTGTACTTTGTGTCTTTGTGGTCAAAAATATATCACCCAGAATTAATGACACAGACTGCTAGTAGGGTGCGTGACGCTACAAGTCTTATTGCTACGTTGAAGTTCTTTCTAGCGTCACGCACCCTACATTACTGCGGGTAGAAGACTATATATTCTAAATACGTGTAATCTTATAAAAAATATGCAGTATTAAAAAGGAGTTAGGGAGTAATGCGTTGGCAATTAGGTCGTCGAAGTGATAATGTTGAAGACCGTCGCGGCGCCTCAATAAGCGGACCTGTAGTTGGTGGTGGTATCGGAGCTATTGTACTATCCCTAATTGTCGCTTTATTAGGTGGTGACCCAAGCGTAATTTTACGGCAAGAAAATACTCGAACTGGTAATCCACCCGTAAATTCACCTCGTTCTGGAACAAAAGACCAAGCATCAGAATTTGTTTCTGTTGTTTTGGCTGATACAGAGGACGTTTGGAACCAAGTATTTAAAGAAAATGGAAGAAATTATGTAGAACCTAAATTGGTTTTATTTTCGAGTAGAGTTGAATCTGCTTGTGGGTTAGCAAGTTCTGCAGTTGGTCCATTTTATTGTCCTGCAGACCAGAAGGTTTATATAGATTTGAGTTTTTATCGAGATTTAAAGAACAAATTTCAGGCGCCTGGAGATTTTGCTCAAGCATATGTAATTGCTCATGAAGTTGGACATCACGTACAAAACCAATTAGGTATTTCTAGTAAAGTTAGTAGATTACAAAAACAAGTAGATAAAACTCAAGCAAACCAACTTTCTGTAAGATTAGAATTACAAGCGGACTGTTTTGCTGGAGTTTGGGCAAACCGCGCGCAAAAGTCGCGACAAATATTAGAACAAGGTGATGTAGAAGAAGCAATTAATGCTGCTAGTAGTATTGGGGATGACCGTTTACAAGAACGTTCACAGGGTTATGTTGTACCCGACTCATTTACACATGGTAGTTCAGCACAAAGAGTTCGTTGGTTCAAACGTGGTATTCAATCAGGTAATATCAATCAATGCGACACTTTTAAACCAGACGTGTAAAATGCCGATTTGGTGCGTGACGCTACTGGTTTTACTGCTACGTTCTAATTCTTTATTGCGTCACACACCCTACGTACACGCACCACATATTAAATTTGGCACCAAATCAAGCCATAATTCAAAAAGTAATAAAAATAGATTCATCTCTATCCCAGTCGCGACCTTGGCAAAATTCATCAATCCAATTCGCTAATTTACGACGGTTCATAGTAGATGATTCAGTAACTTCGCTTTTAACCGTTCCCGATTTTATTTTACAATCTATGTCAGATATTGGTGGTGCAATTGCAACTGCTGATAATGGTATTCTATATTTAGTCGCAATTAGCGATTTTGATGCTTTAACTTGTACATAAGTACTTGAATTTCGATGATTTAATCTATCTTGGACGGCACCTGATAAAGATTGTTGTAATAAACTATTTGATAAACTATGAGTTGTGATTTCTAGTACTCGTCCGTTTTGAGGATGTTTATAACTAGTTTCTTGTAAAGGTTCCTGATTGTTTGAGTTGTCATCAAGCTGTCGCAGTAACTGTTCTGGATTAAAATTTAAACCTAATGCTGCTATTATAGCATCTGTGTTTGTGTTTAAATCTACAAGTAGTGGTAATAAGTCAACCAAGTTCGGTTCTAAAATTGTAACTGTCGCTAATACAAAACTTGATAATGGGCGCCGTTCTCCATTGTATTCTGCCCAAATTTGCATTTTTTCTAACCAATGACAATTTTGTTGGTAGTAGCACAGCCATTTCTGTTTTAAGGATTGACGCAAATCCTGAATATTCATCTTTTGTAATATTAATTCAAACGGCAGTTATGATAAACTTTGCACAGCAAAATTAAATTTATCAATTTAATATTATATCTTCTTTGATAACTAAATTAACACCTGTCGAAAGACTTAGTTACTCTCCACTTTGGGATGAAAACGGGCGTAAAGCATTTTATCAACTTTTTGATTACGTTGTAAATGCTGCTCAACAATCAAAGGTACTTCATGGGGTTGTATACCACAGTACCATACCATATCAGGTACAATCAAGATCATTGGACCGTTACCGCATTGTCCTAAACAACTACTGCCTGTGATATCTACTTCAGAAACAGGAAGTTTTTCAAAAGCTTCTAAAACAGACTTGGCACCTTGTTTACGACAAGTACGATTTTGACATACTCGCACACAACGATTAGACATTATACAGGGGGTGGGTAATGTAATCAACACTACTAGCATAAACTCCCCCCTTGACGAACTTATCACCCCAACGTCTTAATTATCGGGTGAAAGTCCCTTCGACTGTAACCACTCCATGTTAAAAATTCTGGACTGATAACGGGCGCCACTGTCACAAAGTATAGTTACAATCGTGTGCCCAGGTCCCAATTGTTTGGCTAAAGCTACGGCACCTGCTACATTGATACCAGTCGAACCACCCATTAATAAACCTTCTTTACGCAATAACTGGTAAACTACCTTTATCGCAAGAGAGTCATCAACTTGAATTGCATCATCAGCGCGAATATCTTCCATATTCGCAGTCACGCGACTATTACCAATACCCTCGGTAATTGAACTACCCTCCATATGTAACTCACCAGTTTTGACGTAACTATATAAAGCACTACCCATAGGGTCGGCAAGTACAGATTTGATATTAGGGTTTTTCTCCTTCAAAAACATCGATACTCCAGCAAATGTTCCACCCGTACCCGTTGCTGTAACCCAACCATCTACCTTACCATCCGTTTGTTCCCAAATTTCTCGTCCTGTCGTTTCATAATGCGCGCGGCGGTTTGCCAAGTTATCAAACTGGTTTGCCCAAATAGCGTTTTCCATCTCCGATGCAACTCGACCCGAAAGTCGCACATAATTATTAGGGTCTTTATATGGTACTGCTGGAACTGGACGCACCTCCGCACCTAACGCGCGTAATGCATCCATTTTTTCCTGTGATTGCGTATCGGGAATAATAATCAAACACTTGTAACCCTTAGCATTACAAATATGAGCCAATCCAATACCAGTATTTCCCGCAGTACCTTCAACAACAGTACCACCTGGTTTGAGTAAACCTTTCTCTTCCGCATCCTTAATAATATAAAGTGCTGCACGGTCTTTGACGGAACCACCGGGATTAAGAAATTCAGCCTTACCAAGGATATCACATCCTGTTTCCTCGCTAAAACTCTTAAGCCGAATTAGTGGTGTATTGCCAACTGTACCGACAAAGCCGTCTTTAATATCCATTTTACTTACCTCAGATCTTCATCTATCAAAATTCTCACTCATCTAGGTGAGTTTCAGATAGATAGGCGCCACAAAATATAATAAGACTACCTGTACCTGACATAGGGTCAAGTAGGCTAGGTGGTAAACTGCGTCGTCCAGTAATTACAAATTCACCAAGCGGTTTATTAGCGGCATTTCTAGGACAAATTTGAGATAGCGTGCGTTGTTGCATCAGTTCGTCATAGAGCAAGTTGCATGTGCATATATTTTTGATGGTGTAACAGTCGATACCGCTACTCTATTTGCACCATTGGTGGAACTTTTATGATTTTCTGCTTTGGCGCCACCTAATCGTAATTTCAATCCCTCGGAACTGTTTTCGTCCTCCAGAACGGTTAATTTTTAGAGACAATAGGTTGAAACGCTTGTAACAAAATACCTAAAATTTTATCAACCTGGTTAATATAATATTCAATCAAATCTATATAAACAGTTGTTTCTTCTATAAATAAAAATTTCCAGTTAGTGCCTGTAGTAACAGACCCATAAATACGCTTAACTTCAAAGATTAGTTTGAGTACAAATGCTTAGAATCTTCTATTGTAATAAAGCGCGCGCTAAGTCTAATGCTTTACGAGTATCGCACTTATAACTTTTAGGCATACCCTATCCGATTGCTATATAGTAAACTTCTTATTGTTGAGCTAAATGCCTACTAAGAGTAATTCATCTGTTGTCAGTAGACAGAAAACTTTTGGTAAGTCAGATAAATTTGACATTGGGTAGGCGTTAATTAAAAGCTTGGGCTAATATACCCAATATCTTATTTGGCTTATCAATGAAGTACTCATCTAAGTCAATTGTGACTTTACTACCTTCTAATTTTAGGAATAACCAGTTAGTACCGCTTGTCACGGAACCATAGATGGTATTTATATTATCACCATTATTACTGTTGAAGATTTGTGCGGCTATCATCGAAGCTAGACATTGACCTATACCGCCGCGAATGTCTTCTTTTTTCGCTTCGACTACAACTACAACTGGAGACCGCACTTCCAAAAGTTCATCACTTTTACTGAGAAGGAAATCGCATCTGCCGTTTAACCCTCGCGCAGGGTCAATATTAAACTCAATACCTGATAGCACAAGGACTGGCGCTTGTATTACTTCGTTTAAATCACTTAACAATGGGTAGACAATACCTTCAGACCTTAACTTCTCTGTACCGCTCACTCCCAGCAAGCGATAGGTTCGGTTAAAACCAGTTTTAAAGAAGTCTGTAGGCTCAATTTCAGCAGCTTGAGAAAATACTCCCGACCTTTCTTCGCGCGTTAAACCAAATTTATTTAGTACTTCAATAAAAGTAAAATCACTATAGCTCATATTTTTTAGGTGGAGCTTCGCCATAATACCTAAATTTTATCACGGTATGGGGTGCATATAAATTTTTTCCAAATTGTTTGTGTTTAACATAAAACTTAGGGACAGTTTCCTTGAAATTAGGCGCCATATGCAATAAGCAATAAAACGACTAACCACAAAAAAACTGTCCCTTATTAATGGACTCCAGATTTAAATTGAACCCAAAATCTTACTCAGCAGTAGCAAGTTCGGTACTTCCGCGTGTACGGCGCCGAGTCAGGGAGTTGAAAACCATGATACCAATGGCTTTGATTAAATTACCTTCCAACTCTTGGAACATTTTCATGTTCATACCAAAAGCATCATTAGCTTCTTGAACGATTTTATCACAAGTTGCTTCATCAAGTGGCATTTCGTCCAAAGCAGCACGATACTTAGCTTTGAAAGCTTTCTCGTCGGTAATATCTGCAAATTCGTAAAACGCAGTTCCATTACCATCAGTAAGGTTCATTGCAGTTTGGGCAATACCCTTAAGAATTTGTCCCCCCGACAAGTCTCCCAGATAGCGAGTGTATGAATGAGCAATTAATAGCTCTGGTTCCGAATTAGATATTTCACGAATGCGCTCTACATAAGCACTTCCCGCAGATGACAACTTGACTTGAGATAGCCAATTGGCGCCATAGTAGTATGCTAAATCTTGCTCCAGAGTCTGCTTGCGGTAGAGTTCGGGAAAGTTAATACCAGAAACAATTGGATGATTTTTGTGCTTAGACATCTCCTCTTCCATTGCTGAGTAGATGAAATAAAAGTTGCCCACCAACTTCCGGTAAGAATTCTTTTCCACCACACCTTTTAAAAAGCACTTGACAAAACCAACGTTTTCCGCCATCGTGTGGGCTTTTTTTGTACCTACACGCAATTTGGATGCTAAGTTGCTACTCATGCTCATTTTCTCAACTTTGAAATTAAAATGTCGCTAAAAAGTAACATTAAAGTAATTTGATGAGAATTTCTCTTAAAATGATGCAAATCGCAACAATTTGTAATTTTTGACACGAAATTTAATTTACAAGGCGCCACGCACCAAACAATTCGTAGGGTGTGTGGCGCCACCAATAAACCTAAAACAAAGCTAAAATCTGATAGCGCCACGCACCTTACAAGCAACGTAAGCAGTCGATGGTGCGTGAAAGCACTTGGTTTGTTCGTTACATTGCTTGATTGTAATAGCTTTCACACACCCTACCCAAATTTTTGTTGCCGCCACGCACCTTACAAGCCAACAGTCAAGAGTTAACACATGCCAAAATGCCGAAATGTGTGTAATAGGGGTATCGATTGTTCCTTTAATTGCATCTGGGATTTGATGTTTAAGTTACATTGCGTGACTTTAAGGAATATTTACAGTATATTCACTAAAATTACAAGTAATTTTACTTACAAGGCATAAGAATTGTTTTAGATTGATAATAAAGAAAAATAAAACATATCCTGAAGGAAAGGTATTCAAAAGGAATTGTTCAATAAAGTGTAAAGTGCTATCCTCCAATGTGAGTGTGTGGAGCGTTTGATTTATGGTTTCTTATATAACTCTAAGTAAAAGTGCGGGTCGCGGAATTTCCTCTGATCAAGACAGTTTTGGGTCTCATGCCGCTATCCCTACGACACCTTTGTTCGGAACGGATGGTATTCGTGGACGTGTTGGAGATTTGCTGACCGCGCCTTTAGCATTGCAAATTGGTTTTTGGACGGGTATTGTACTGCGTAACCATGCCATAAATTTAGGGCCAGTAATATTAGGACAGGACTCGCGTAACTCTAGCGATATGCTAGCGATGGCTTTAAGTGCTGGACTAACGGCAGCAGGTATTGAAGTTTGGTACTTAGGTTTATGCCCAACTCCTTGCGTAGCTTATTTGACAAGTATTACTTCAGCAATTGGTGGTGTGATGATTTCCGCCAGCCACAACCCACCAGAGGATAATGGTATTAAGGTATTTGGCGCCTTGGGTGGAAAGTTATCGAAGGAGTTACAAGCGGAAATTGAAGCTGGACTGCGAGGTGATGCTTTACCTGCTGTTGTTCAATTAAAGTGTGGGCGCCACTATGCGCGTCCTGAAATGATTTCTGAATATGCAGAAGCATTAATTAAGCCTTTGCGAAACACTCCTTTATCGGGAATGAAAATTGTATTAGACTTAGCTTGGGGCGCCGCAGTTGGTTTAGGTGCTTCAGTTTTCAAGTCAATGGGTGCCGAAGTAATTTGTATGCACAACAAAGCTGACGGCGATAAAATTAACGTTAACTGTGGTTCTACGCATTTAGGACTATTGCAAGAAGCTGTGCTAGAACACGGCGCCGATATGGGCTTCGGGTTTGATGGCGATGCTGATAGAGTATTAGCCGTAGATAATAAAGGGCGTGTCGTTGATGGTGACTATATACTTTATCTGTGGGGTAATAATTTAGTATCATCTCAACAGCTTCCTGAAAAGCTTATTGTTTCCACCGTCATGGCAAATTTAGGATTCGAGCGCGCGTGGAAAAAGCTAGGTGGTAATCTAATTCGTACCGCTGTTGGTGACCAGTATGTTCAAGCAGAAATGTCCAAAACTGGTGGAATGCTCGGTGGTGAACAATCCGGACATATTCTCTGCCGTCATTATGGTATTACTGGTGATGGTTTACTTACTGCGCTCCACATCGCTGCTTTAGTTCACGAGTCAGGAGAATCTCTCAGTACACTTGTAGAGCAAAGCTTTACTACTTATCCACAAATATTAAAGAACGTGCGTGTTGAAGACCGTAACAAACGCATGGCATGGAAAGAATGTCAACCTTTAATGGATACTATTGCTCTTGCTGAAAATGCAATGGGTGATAGCGGTAGGGTTTTAGTTCGTCCTTCTGGTACTGAACCTTTAATTCGTGTTATGGTCGAAGCTGAAGATGCCCTCCTTACACAGTATTGGACTGACACTTTGGTTGCTGCCGTTCAAGAACACTTGGCTTAAAGTGTATGTTAGTTAGGTGCGTGACACCACCAGTTTTTGGCTTCGTTTCATAATTTTAATTGCGTCACGCACCCTACATTTTTTTGTAATAAGATTTGAGCAACCCAAAAGCTGGTTGCTCGACTTGGAAGGTTAAAACACTAGCTACACTTATAGCTGCTACTGTTTTGATCATAATTCCTAATTCGTGAGGAATCGGTGCCAGTAGTGGATGTAATAACCATTGTACTTGTAAGTGAGTTAAGTACAGCGAATACGAAATCGTACCTAAAAACACAAGTGATTGATTTGCTAATGCTCCAAGTTTACCATAAATTGCTAAGAACATTAGTATTACGAAGAACGCGAAGAATAAAAATGCATAACGTGGGGTATCTGGTGCATAGTCAATAGCTTTTGTAAATATACAAAATATAATCATTCCTAATCTATATTTAGAAAAGCCAAATGTTTTGATTTGATACAAAAATATACCGCTGATAAAAAGGTCAGCACGTCCTCCTAATAGCAAAAACTTATTTTTGAGAAACTCTTTAATAAATACAATGATATTAGATAAATTGCCGCTACTTGTGATTGTACTTAAATGAAAATAGCCACTAGTCAAATTAGTTTCGGAATGTATAGGCATTACAAAAGCAGTTTGAGGTGATATATATGCTTTAAAACTATTAATGAATATAATCACCATCCAAAAACCACATACCCATTCGATATGTTTAATTAACTTTAACTTATACAAACTAAGAATAATTATGTAAAATGCTAGTTCTAAAGTTAGAGTCCAGTAAACAATATTTACATTTTTGGCGCCTAAGAATTCTTGAAACATCGAAAAATTAGCGATGATATCATAGATTTTGTCGGTTCTCGGTTTGGTAATCGTACTTGTAATTAAAACAGTTGTAATCACTGATATCCAATATACTGGATACAACCGAGCAAATCTACCAACAATAAAATCAAGACTCCTTTTAATTCTTTTAAAGCTAATTAGTATAAAGAAACCACTTAAGATGAAAAAAAACTGGACAAATTGTTGCAAATAATGTAAATAGTGAAATGGGTGAAAATTTGACCATTGGTACGAACTACCGTAATGAAACAAGACTATACATAAAGCCGCGACACCTCTCATCGCATCAAATTCTAAAAGTCTTTTCGATTCCATATCGTTATTTGAAATAAATCTTAAGATTTAATAGTGAGTAAAAATAAATACAAGAGTAAGCAACCTTCATTTTAAGCGACAGATTTTACAAATGGGAAGAGAAGATAAGCAAATTTTTCATTTGTTCATTAAGATGAAGTACAATTTCAGTAAGTATACGTAGGCACCACCATCCGACATTTTTTTCGATTATTTGCCAATTATTTATCAAGTTTCATCAAAAAAATTACGAGCCAAGCCTGAAGTCCAAAGTTACACTAAGAAAGTTATCAATGTTACTGTTCGTTTCAGATGACTGATACCCCTATTTCTAAGAAAAAGTCTAAGTCTAAGTCTAAGTCTAAGTCTAAGTCTAAGTCTGAGTCGAATCAGTCTGAAGCAAGCGTTGTGGTAGACTTGAAAGAGCGACTAACACAAAAGCGTAAAGCTGCTGCTGCACAGAAGGAGTTGACGAGTTTTCTTTCTGCTGCTGTCGGCGCCGGTTTGTTTATTGGTGCTATTCTATTCGCGGTTGGTGGTATCAAAGTTGCCTTACCCGGTCTTCTAGGTGTAATCGCAATCTCTCTCTCTTACAAATACCCTGCCCCAGCTTTACTATTTTTTATCGCTTACGTTCCATTTGGCGGCACTATTACCTATTATCTAGGCAATAGCCCTATATTACAACTCGCTAAGGATGCTTTCTTCTTCCCCGCCTTAATTGGCTTATGGCAAAACCTCAAAAAGCAACGTTTACCTCTACTCATCCCTCAAGGTATTAAAATCCCCCTATTTATTTTACTGGGGTTTTGTATTCTAACCTTACTGTCTGTTAACGGCGCCCAGCAATTCAACCCTCCCCCCTCTCTACCATTTAAACCTGCACCCAAAGAGTTTCCTATTGGTATGGGCATTTTGGGACTCAAAGTATTTATAGGTTATGTACCGTTAATTAGCTGCATTTACTATACTATTCGCGATAAAAAAGATTTTTTACGACTAACACGGTTACAAGTCGTATTTATTCTCGCTTGCGGTATTTTAGGAATAATTCAATATCTACTGCTGTTAGTTGGAGTCTGTGAAGGTACTCGTAACGCTACTGGTGACGCTTTATTTAAAGCATCTCTTGAAGCGCGATGTTATTTTGGCGGCGCCTTAATTTATAGTCCGTCTGAAGGTATGATACGTTTACCTGGAACCTTTGTGGCACCGTGGCAATGGGCATGGTTTTTGATAGCGAGTACCTTTTTTACCTTCGCAACTGGGTTTAGTGACCCTTCAATACTTTGGAGAGGTCTCAGTTTAGGGTCTTTAGTTGTTGTTTTTGTCAACGCGGTTATTTCTGGACAGCGTATCGCTTTAGCTTTAGTACCCGTATGTTTCCTTCTCTGCTTGTTTCTCACAGGACAACTTGGCAACCTGAAAAAGTTTATTCCCATATTAGGAGGACTTGCTTTAATTCTAGGGGTTGCCTTTGTGAGTAACCCTACTGTCATCGCAGAACGTACTGAAAGCTTTACAAGTCGTTGGGAAGCTTCTCCTCCTCAAGAATTTATTGTCAACCAATTTGAGGAAGTTTGGAAAAACGTTGATGGTCCCCTTGGTAGTGGTCTTGGACGTGCTACCAACTCCGCGCGTGCAATGGGTGAAACTAAATTAGTTGAAACATACTATCCCAAAGTATTGCACGAAGTGGGCATATTAGGGCTACTTGCGTGGGTAGGATTTGTAACAAGTTTAACAATAATTTGCTTTCGTACCTATCGAACGATAAAAAACCGTAATTTCCGCAGTTACGCTGCGACTATGTGGGTGTTTATATTGTTTATAAGTTACAACACTTATTATTATCCTTTGGATGTAGACCCGGTGGCAGTATATTACTGGTTTGGCGCCGGTATTCTATTAAAGCTTCCGGAGATAGATAAAATCGAACGACTTAAAGAGGAGCAACTAGAAAGGGTGCAGGATAAAAAAGGTAAAAAGAAGAGTAAAAAATAATTATAAACAATATGACTTTACCATGTATTTCAGTAATTATACCGACATATGGACGCGAAGAAGCCTTGCGTGACAGTATCGACGATATTTTAAAACAAGATTATCCAAACTATGAAATTATAGTTGTAGACCAAACTCCACAACATAAACCCGAAATTGAAAGTTACTTACAAGGATTGGCAACAGTAAGTAAAATTAAGTGGTATCGTTTGAATTGGGCTTCTTTACCCGGCGCCCGGAATTATGCGGTGCGGCGGTCAATTGGTGAGATAATCTTATTTATCGATGATGATGTGAAGGTAGAATCAGGATTTTTAAAGGCTCACGCTCAGAACTTTATCGATAAACCAGAAATAGGCGCCGTAGCAGGAAGAGTGTTTGACCGAATGAAAATGGCAGACTCGTCTGCTGGTCGTACTCAGGGAGACAGCAACTATAAAACAATCGAATATCTACCACCTCAAGCAATGGACCCAGGTATTGCTTGGTATTACATAGACTTAGTTCACACCGTCAAACCCCAACAAGTATTAACCGCGCGGGGATGTAACATGTCATTCCGTCGTGAAATCTTTTTTAAACACGGTTTACACTTTGATGAAAGGTTTCGT
The DNA here is from genome assembly GCF_059640475.1 of Calothrix sp. CBUCES-K 9914. Lineage (NCBI taxonomy): Bacteria > Bacillati > Cyanobacteriota > Cyanophyceae > Nostocales > Calotrichaceae > Calothrix > Calothrix sp. CBUCES-K 9914. The sequence continues at coordinate 16,777 of NZ_JBXXZH010000020.1, read as the reverse complement.
GGTAGTGCAGTGCGTGAAGAATCAGACTTTTGTTTAAGATTACGGCAAACAGGATATAAAATTTGGTATGACCCCGAAGCACATCTAATTCATATTGGAGAGGAAACGGGTGGTTGTCACGATATCAGTACTCGTTCTCCCAAATATCAACTCACCTTTTACCATAATCATTTTTTGATGGGTTTGAAAAATCTTACCGCAACTCAAGCACTGCGTTTGTACGCGCGTTTGTTTGACTGCCATGTACTTGGGCGCCCACCTTGTCATAAAAGCGGTTCGCCAATTAAAATTTTAACGCGCTTCGTCTTCTACACCCTCGGATTTCTCAAAGCCTTGGGTACAGTTATCCAGTCCAAATGGAATGATGGACAAATATATACTCATCTTGATGATACAGTAGGCGCCTGACTTTATTCCCCTATGCAGCGTACTTTGCGGTTTGTTTATTTGAACCGCAAAGACGCAAAGTACGCAAAGGAAGAAACCATACATAAAACTATGAAAATATTAATTGCCAGCCATACATATATAGTAGACCTGAACTGCGAGAAACTCCGCACGCTTTCTCGACTCGAAGATAACATTGAGGTAACGGTAGTCGTTCCCAAACGATGGAAACCTGGTGGGGTTCAAAATAAAATTATTGAAACTCAATATAAAGACGAAGGTCACTTCCGTATAGTCCCTGTTTCCAACTTTAGTCAAAACCATCAAGGTTTACTCACATTCGGCGCCGATTTAGTATCTGTACTTAAATCATTCCGTCCTGATATAATTCAAGTTGAGCAAGGTGCTAAAGCTTTAGGATATGCCCAAATGATAACCTTGAACAAACTTTTGGGACTCAAAGCTAAAAACGTCTTCTTTACTTGGTGGAATTTACCATACGAACTAAACAAAGTTGCTTCTCTACTGGAAAAATACAACCTCAGCAATACACACGGCATTATATCAGGCAACCAAGACGGCGCCAAGATTCTCAAAGAGCGAGGATATAACGGTAAAATTAAAGTTATGCCACAATTAGGAGTCGATGAAAACCTCTTTACTCCCAAACTCCAACCAAAACTCGCAGAGAAACTAAATATCAACAGGAGTGAATTTATAATTGGATTTGTTGGTAGATTTGTTCCAGAGAAAGGAATAATGACACTATTGAATGCGTTGGAGAAGATAAGAGACAAAGAATGGAAATGTTTACTTTTGGGTAGAGGAGTACTCAAAGATGAATTATTACACAAAGCGCGCGCCGCTAACTTAGAAGATAGAATTATCATCGTTGAAAGTGTACCGCATCACGAAGTATGTGATTATATAAATTTGATGAGTACTTTAGTTTTGCCATCAGAAACAACGTATAAATTTAAGACTTTGACATCAGTTGGTTGGAAAGAGCAATTTGGACATGTGATAATTGAAGCGATGGCATGTCAAATACCAGTGATAGGTTCAGACTCAGGAGAAATACCTCATGTTGTTGGGGATACAGGGATGGTATTTCCCGAAGGTAATGTAGACTCGTTAGCTAGTTGTTTAACAGCGTTGATGGAAGAACCAGAACTAGCGCATAATTTGGGACAATTGGGATATGCCAAAGCGATGTCACGATATACCAACACAGCTTTAGCAAAGCAACAGTTGGAATTTTATAAAGAAATATTATCAAATTAAATGAAAATACTGCAAATTGTTCCTTCGATATCTTTAGTATACGGGGGTCCCAGTCAAATGGTGTTGGGACTGGCGCCTGCGCTAGTAAAACATGGCGCCGAAGTAACTATACTAACAACAGATAGTAACGGTGACACTGGACAAAAACCTTTGGATGTGGTATTGAACCAACCAGTGAAACAAGACGGATATGAAATAATTTATTTTCGCTGTGTACCGTTTCGTCGCTACAAGTTTTCCCTGTCATTACTCAAATGGTTAAACGAACACGCGCGCGAGTATGACATAGCGCATATTCATGCTTTATTTTCTCCAGTTAGTAGTGCAGCAGCAGCAATATGTAGAAAACACAAGCTGCCTTATATACTACGTCCATTAGGTACACTTGACCCTGCTGACCTACGTAAAAAGAGTCAATTAAAGAAAATTTATGCAGCAGTATTAGAACGTGCCAATATTGCAGGCGCCACAGCTTTACATTTTACCAGTAATCAAGAGGCAAAAGTATCTGAACGATTTGGAGCAAAAACGTGCGATATTATTTTGCCTAATGGTGTAAGTCCCTCAAACATCAACCCAAACAACACAGTACGTTTGCGATATGGAATTTCTGAAGATGTACCATTGATATTATTTATGTCGCGGATAGACCCGAAAAAAGGTTTAGACTTATTAATACCCGCGTTAGAAAAACTCAAAGCACAAAATTTAGACTTTCATTTTGTCTTAGCAGGTGGAAATCCTCAAGACCCTAGTTACGAAGAAGGAATTAGAACGGGACTGCAAAATTCACCATTACACACATATACTACCATTACAGGATTTGTTACAGGAGAAGAAAAATCAGCATTATTACAAGCTGCCGACTTATTTGTACTTCCATCATACTATGAAAACTTTGGTATTGCGGTAGCTGAAGCGATGGTAGCAGGAAAACCCGTTGTAATATCAGACCAAGTGCATATATGGCATGATATACAAAATAGTAAATCAGGATGGGTTGCAAAAACAGAAGTTTTAGACCTTACCAACTCACTTAGTGAAGCACTACAAAACTCAGAAGAACGTAAAAACAGAGGTATAAACGCGCGGAACTATGCACTACAAAATTATAGCTGGGATGGAATCGGGCGCCAGATGATAGAATTTTACCGCGAAAATATTTCAACGTAGGGTGCGTGACGCTACGAAAAAATTCCAACGTAGTTATAAGACTTGTAGCGTCACGCACCGACTCATGGTTCTAACTTACGATAATGATACTAGTCGTGATGCGAAGGAATATGTCAAATTGCAAACAAAGTTGAAGCGATACTTAAAATTTTGTAATAAACAGCGTCAGTCCAATCGGGATACCGGAATTTATGGCATGATTCTTAAAGTAGACATTATGGCTTCATAAGTACAGGGAATCTCTCATGACTCTCCGTTTAGGCGATACAGTACCAAACTTCACTCAAGCATCAACCCACGGTGAAATCAGCTTTTACGACTGGGCAGGTGATAGCTGGGTAATCTTGTTCTCTCATCCAGCCGATTTTACACCAGTTTGCACCACAGAACTGGGAACTGTCGCAAAGCTCAAACCCGAATTCGATAAGCGTAACGTTAAAGCAATTGCCCTTAGTGTAGACGACGTTGACTCGCACAACGGTTGGGTAGGTGATATTGAAGAAACTCAAAGCACATCCCTCAACTACCCTATTTTGGCTGACCCTGACCGTAAAGTTTCCGAACTTTACGATATGATTCACCCAAATGCAGCAGCTACAGTAACGGTACGTTCTGTATTTGTAATAGACCCACAAAAGAAACTACGTCTATCGTTTACTTATCCTCCAAGTACAGGACGTAACTTTGACGAAATTTTGCGTGTAATAGACTCATTACAACTTACCGACAATTACAGTGTAGCAACACCAGCTGACTGGAAAGATGGTGAAGACGTTGTAATTGTCCCCTCTCTAAAAGACCCCGAAGTCCTCAAGGAAAAATTCCCCAAAGGTTATCAAGAAGTTAAACCTTACCTGCGTATGACACCTCAACCCAACAAGTAATTATATTTTCCATAACATAATTAGGCGCCATTATTTCAATGAAGGCGCCTTTTTTATTATCATATTGGGGCACACTTTGGAATTGGAAAGTAATGGGTGCCCAATTATATTATGTCCGGTAGCATAACCGTAATAAAAACCTTGTTCTTACGTTACATGTAACGTCTCTACCGGGGTGGGCAATCAACCGGACATGATATTACAATATCGTGATTATGTGCCTTGCCTACCGTTTCCACTTTCCCGTAAAAGATATTGCCATATTCTTTGTGACTTTGCTTCCCACGCTTGACGGTCAATAGCTGCTTGTTGCCTATCCTGGGCTGCTTGTTCTGATAATTCTATAAGTCTACGATCTGTTTGTTCGCTTAGGTTACGATAATTTTCATTCGACTCTTTAATATTTTCGACTAACACATCAATAGTATCGTTATGCTCGTTTATCCTCACAGTTAAAGTATCAATAGCATTGGTCATCCTTTCTGTCAAGGTGTCGATAGCGTTACTTTGCTGATTCATCCTTTCTGTCAAGGCATTAATAGCGCTATTCTGTGCTACTACCATCTCACCTACGTTTGCGAATAAGGTTTCAAGACGGTTCAATCTGGTTTCGACTGAATCTTGTTGGTTAGCTACCATTTTCTTTTTTTCCTTACTATTAACATGATACCGCGTACTTTGAAGGCACCTCCCCAAGTACGCTAGTTAAAATTAAAATAATATAACTGTATTGCCATATATAGTTACTTATAACAGATATTATACTGATACGTATAATATTTAAAAAAATACTGATTTATGCTTATAAACCTGGTTGAAGAGCGAAAATCGTCGTTTTTATTGTGGGATGTCCAACAATAAACCAGTTTTCAGCGAGATTTTGCATAAAAATCGAGCTTAACTAGAGTAAATCATAGTAATATTCTTGGTCTATAAGAAAGTTATTAACATACTTATAAAGGAGTTGCTGGATAAATGTTAAATCGAAAATGGTATTTATTATTTGCTATTTTAGCGGTAATGCTTTCAATGACTGGTTGCAGCAGGCGCCTGCGAGGTGGTAATACTACTACTGTCAGTAGGTTAGATACAATTAAAAGTCGGGGTAAACTTGTTTGCGGTGTGAGTGGACAGTTACCTGGGTTTAGTTTTGTAAAGGCAAACGGAGAATATGCAGGGTTGGATGTAGATGTGTGTCGTGCTATTGCTGCTGCCATATTCGATGACCCGAAAAAAGTTGAATACCGTAATTTAAACGCGAAGGAACGTTTTACTGCTGTCCAAACAGGTGAAGTTGATATATTAAGTCGTAATACTACCTGGACTTTTAGTCGAGATACTGCTACTGGTTTGGAGTTTGCACCTGTGGTGTTTTACGATGGTCAAGGCATTATGGTTAGAAAAAATAGTAATATTAAACGTTTGGAAGACCTTAAAGGTAAATCTGTTTGTACGCAAACGGGTACTACTAACGAGCAAAACTTGGCAGACCAAATGCGACAAAGAGGTATTAGTTATAAACCTATTGTGTTTGAAGATGTTAATACGGTTTTTACAACTTATGAGCAAGGACGGTGTGAAGCTGTCACTTCTGACCGTTCGCAGTTAGTTTCTCGACGCACTACTTTATCTAAACCTCTGGAACATACTGTTTTAGATTTATTGATATCCAAAGAACCTTTGGCGCCTGCTGTGAAAAATGGTGATACTAAGTGGTTTGATGTGGTAAAGTGGACTATTAATGCTTTGATTAATGCTGAAGAGTTGGGTGTTACTTCACAGAATGTTAATCAGTTAGCTAATGGTAATAATGCTGAAATTAAGCGCATGTTAGGTGCTGAAGGTGATTTAGGTAAAGGCGCCGGACTTCCAAATGATTTTGTTAAACGTATTATTATACATGTGGGTAATTATAGCGAAGTTTATGACCGCAATTTAGGTAAAAATTCGGAGTTAAAGTTGGAAAGAGGTAAGAATAAGCTTTGGAACCAAGGTGGAATTTTATATGCTCCTCCTTTCCGGTAAGGTGCGTGACACCACGGGATTTTTTGCTTCGTTTTAAGATTTTTATAGTGTCACGCACCCTACGTTTAAAATTTATTATGACTCCTTTTTGGCGTAATCGAAAATTTCTAAGCATTGCCGCTCAATTAATTTCTGTTTTTACCGTTGCCATTGTTGTATTTATATTATGGGATAACCTAACGTATAATTTAGAACTATTGGGAATTGGCTTTGGGTTTGATTTTTTACAGTCTCAAGCTTCTTTTGATATTGGTGAAACTCTTGTCCCTTACAAACCTACTGATTCGTATTATCGTGCTTTACTAGTTGGGTTACTCAATTCTTTACGAGTTTCTATTGTTGGAATCATTTTAGCAACAATTGTAGGCGCCGTTGTTGGTATCGCACGGTTATCTACTAATTGGTTGGTGCGTAATTTAGCTTTGGTTTATGTAGAAGTATTACGGAACACACCATTACTTTTACAATTGTTCTTCTGGTATTTTGCCGTTTTTATCAGTTTACCAAAACTTGAGAATCAAATTTCTTTCTTTGGCTTAATCAATCTTAATAATAAAGGTACACAATTACCTTTTGGTCTCGAAATTTCTTCGGAGCTATCTGCATTGATTCTCGGATTAACATTATATGCAGGTGCGTTTATTGCAGAAATTATTCGAGGAGGTATTCAGTCGGTTGCTAGAGGACAATGGGAAGCTGCACGCGCGCTGGGTTTCAAACCAGGATTAATTATGCGGTTAGTAATTCTTCCTCAAGCTTTACGAGTAATTATTCCACCTTTAACTAGTCAATATCTAAACATAGCCAAAAACTCTAGTTTAGCTATTGCAGTTGGTTATCCTGATATTTACTTCGTCGCTTCTACCACTTTTAATCAAACTGGTAAAGCTGTAGAAGTCATGTTGTTAATTATGGTAACTTATTTAACTATAAGTTTGACTATCTCCTTAACAATGAACACATTAAACCGTTCCTTTCAACTTAAGGAAAGATAAGCAAGTGAATCAAAAAATCATAAAGTGGTTACGGAAAAATTTATTTGACACCTGGTACAATAGTATTTTAACTATTGTTTGTGTATTCTTGCTTGTTTGGGGCGCCAAATCTATTTTTACCTGGATATTGTTTATCGCACAATGGAAAGTTATTGGTGTCAACCTACAGCTATTTTTAGTCGGGCGTTATCCAGTGCAAATGTATTGGCGAATCTGGGTATCAATATTTATTATTTTGGGTTTAACGATTGTAACTATAGGGAGTTTGGTTAAGAAAATACCAAACAAGTGGCTACCATTAGGATGGGCAATATCTTTTCCTGTTATTCTATGGTTAATTGGTGGTGGTTTGGGGTTAGAAAAAGCAGACAGTAATTTATGGAACGGTTTACTGCTGACTTTGGTAATGGCTGTAACTAGTATACTTATTTCGTTTCCTTTGGGTGTACTTTTGGCTTTGGGGCGCCAGAGTAAGTTGTTTGTAGTGAGAAATTTTTGTATCCTATATATTGAGATAGTGCGGGGATTGCCATTAATTGGGATTTTGTTTATCGCTCAGGTGATGTTACCTTTGGTTTTACCTGATGATATTACTTTGGACAGAGTGTTGCGGGGTATTGCTGGTTTGACTTTGTTTAGTGCTGCTTATTTAGCAGAGAATGTTCGGGGTGGTCTTCAGTCTATACCTCGTGGACAGTTTGAAGCTGGTAAAGCTATTGGGTTAAATAGTGTTTATATTATGATATTAATTATTTTACCTCAAGCTTTACGCGCGGTGATTCCGGCTTTAGTGGGGCAGTTTATCGGTTTGTTTAAGGATACTTCGCTGTTATCTATTGTGGGGTTGTTGGAGTTGACTGGTATTTCTCGCTCTATTTTAGCTCAACCTGAGTTTTTAAATAGGTATGCTGAGGTTTATTTATTTGTTGGGTTACTTTATTGGGTGTTTTGTTATTCGATGTCTCTGGTTTCTCAACGTTTGGAAAAAGTTTAGATTTTTAAAACGAACCGCAAAGGACGCAAAGTACGCAAAGGAAGAAAGGAAGATGGATAGGGAAGTTGTTATTGTTGCTGAGAATGTTCAAAAGTGGTATGGAAAGTTTCAGGTTTTACGGGGGGTGAGTTTGACTGTGAACCGAGGTGAGGTGGTTGTTATTATGGGTCCTTCTGGTTCTGGAAAGTCTACGTTTATTCGTACTTTTAATGCTTTGGAGGAGTATCAGCAAGGACGTATAGAAATTGATGGTATTGCTTTGACTGATGATTTAAAAAATATTGATACTATTCGTCGTGAAGTGGGGATGGTATTTCAACAATTTAATTTGTTTCCACATTTAACTGTACTCGATAATATTACACTGGCGCCGATATGGGTAAGAAAATGGTCAAAAGCAAAAGCCAAAGAAGTTGCCATGCAATTACTCGAAAGGGTGGGGATATTAGAACAAGCACAGAAATATCCGGGACAGTTATCAGGTGGACAACAACAACGAGTTGCTATAGCAAGAGCTTTAGCTATGCAACCCAAAGTTATGCTATTCGACGAACCAACCTCAGCACTCGACCCGGAAATGGTGCGCGAAGTTTTGGAGACTATGAAAAAACTTGCTGCGGATGGTATGACAATGGTTGTTGTTACTCACGAAGTCGGTTTCGCGCGCGAAGTTGCCGACCGAGTTATATTTATGGATGGTGGCCTAATAGTCGAAGAAGCAACTCCTACTAACTTCTTTCAAAACCCAACCCAAGAACGCACCCGCAAGTTTTTGTCCCAAATTCTCTAGATTATGAACGAATGTAACGGGTATTGAATTTTAAATAATAACTCATCCGTTACATCCGTTGCAAATTAACCCATCATATTTAATAACGAACCCATAGAAGGCGCCTTCATTTTAACCAACGGTTGCTGCAACAGAAGATATTAACGAGAATTCCAAGTGCCGTGGAAACCAGGGGGAATGACACTCGGTCATCCAAGTTTGCAGACGGGGGAAGCATCCAGGCGCCCCCTATCAAATACCCAAACTTCGCTACTATCAGAATTACCATCGTATATCACGGTTATTACCCAAGTTTGGTCAGGGTTTTGGATATCTTGCACAGGTAGTGGTTCTGAATTATAAAGATTTAAACATTTTAAAATCTGAATGCCTTTATTTGTAATTGAACCATTTGAGTTACACACCTTAAAAACTTTAACTAATGCTAAGTGGATGGTACTGCTTTCACATATGGTAGACACTCGAAACCCAGATTTATACACAATTTAGCACTTTTGGAATCCTGGCAATGAGTAATGATTATAGCTAAATTTATAGCGTATATTCAATTTTGACCTTTAATCGGCGCCTGTAAATATTGATACTGATTTACAAGCGCGAGGTAATCATTATTCAAAAGCAAGATTTAGTTCAAAAACTTTTATTATGCGGCTTTTTAACACTTGCTAGTACCCCTGTTCAAGCACAGATTATACCTGATAATACCTTGGGTTGAGCAACTTCTGTCAAGCTTTATTAATTCCGAGTGAGTAGGCTAGAGAATATGGCTCTTGAGGATACTTCATTGACTGCATCTTCTGTTGACACCTATCTAGCTAGATTCCGCAAGGTACTTGAGTACATCGATACTCATCTGGACGACGACCTTGGTGTCGATCAGATCAGCAGTGTTGCTGCATTCTCAAAGTATCATTTTCACAGGCAGTTCTCTGAGCTTTTGAAAGTTAGCCTGTACAGATACGTTCAGCTCAATCGCTTAAAGCGTGCTTCTTATCAACTTGCCTTTCGTCACAAAAAGCAGATCATCGATATTGCGCTGGCGAGTGGCTACGAAAATCATGAATCGTTTTCTCGCGCATTCAAAAAGAGTATAGGGCAGACCCCTTCTGAGTTCAGAAAGCAGCCGCAGTGGGGTCTTTGGCACTTGACTTACCAACCATTAAGTGATATAGGGATCAAGTATATGAAACTAAAAAACCAGCCCGCGCAAGTCAGGCTAATTTCCTTTAAAAACACCAAAGTTGCAGTCGTTGAACACCGTGGCGACCCAAATCTCATAGGGAACTCCGTGTGCAAATTTATCGAATGGCGAAAGCAGAACTGTTTGCCGCCTACGGTCAGTGACACTTTCAACATCCTCTATGATAATCCGTCCGAGACAGCACCCGACGACTATCGCCTTGATATATGTGCATCAACGGAGCGTGATGTGTTTGACAACCCATTTGGGGTTGTAGAAAAAATCATTCCTGGTGGCAGATGTGCTGTATTGCGGCACATAGGTTCTGACAGCAATATCAGTCAGAGCATAACTTATCTGTACTCTATATGGCTCCCACTGAACGGAGAAGAACCGCGAGACTTTCCACTGTATCTCCAGAGAGTCAGTTTTTTTCCTGATGTGCCTGAGTATGAGGCTATCACCGACATATTTCTACCGCTCAAGTAGCAGTAGTATTTGCACTTAAGGAAGATTTACATTGAAGAAACTTTTAAGGCGAGCTTTTAGTCAATGAAGCTTGAAATAGAGGTTTATTAATATGAATATTTTTTTTAACCGAAGATTATTGGGTATAGCAGGAATATTATTGTTAGCTTTTTGGGAGCCTGTATTACCAACCCATGCAATAGAAGCAAACACTCCGAATTTATATGAACTGCAAGGTAAGAATCTGCACATTACATATTCAACATCGGGCTTTGATGGTAAACCATCTTTCGATTATCAGGACAAGCAACAGAGACTGCACTTTACAGGAGAACAGATTCGTACACAAGACGTGAGGATTGGCCAGTTGGTAAGTGTGACAATCCGCCTTATACCGGACATGGGTTCAACAGACTTTAGTTTAATTATACCAAGTGTCAACCTTGGACAAAATAACCAGATAAAAATCACAACTGACGGCATCACAACGTTGCAACGCTCTTCTATAAGCCCTAAATTAAACGTTGGACAGATACAGACTTATACAATAAACCATCTTACTGGTACAGCTTCTTCTGTTCAGTTTTTTCGGTAATACGACAGCAATCAAAAAATCAATCTTAACAGCTAGTATATCGCGTCTGAATGTTTGCCAGTTTTTCAGGCGCCATTTTGTTGACTTTTACACACCTGTAGGTTGGCTGGAGGAACGCAACCCAACACACACAAGGTGTTAGCATTACAATAAAATTTACAAAGGCACCACCAGTTAAAATTATAATACTAAAGGAAATTTCCACTATGTCCTTCCCCCTCGTATTACAGTTACCATCTTCATATAAAATGACTCCTGAACAGTTTTTTGAGTTTTGTCAGGTTAATCGTGATTTACGCATTGAACGTAATAAATATGGAGATATATCAATAATGCCTCCAACTGGTGGAATAACTGGAAATCGTAATTTCAACATTGCTGTACAATTAGGAGTCTGGTCAGAGCAAGATGGCACTGGTATTTGTTTTGACTCTAGTACTGGATTTACACTATGAACAGGCGCCGAGCGTTCTCCTGATGCTTCTTGGATAAAATTAGAATGTTGGAATAGTTTATCACAAGAACAACAACAAAGTTTTGCCCCCATAACTCCAGATTTTTTAATTGAGTTTAGGTCAGCGAGTGATAATCTCAAACCATTACAAGAAAAAATGGAAGAATATATGCGTGAAAAGGGGATACAGCTTGGTTGGTTAATCGATAGAAAAAATCGTAAGGTATATATTTATCGTCCGGGAATGTCTGTAGAGTGTCTTGATAATCCTCCTACATTAGATGGTGAGAATGTTTTATCTGGGTTTGTTTTGAATATGAGTAAGGTGTGGTAAATTATGCGTGGCACTAGTAAGGTGCGTCACTGCACTTGATTTTCGTGCTTAGTGAGGAATTGTTTATGCAGTGACACACCCTACGATAATATATTGTATGCTTCGTTAATTTGATGCATTTTTTCTTGTGCTTGTTTTTGTTGTGCTTTATCTGTAAATAAGTCTGGGTGCCATTGTTTTACTAGTTTTCGATATGCTTGTTTAATTTCTGTAAGTGAGGCACCTTCTTTTAACCCTAACACACTATAAGCTTGTGTTTGATTTATTGATTTATTTGTTTCTGGTGTAGGTTGTTGACGTTGAGTTCCTGGCATTCCCATATTAGCTTTCATCTGGGCAATTTCTTCGTCTAGTTCCCAGTTACGAAATTTTGCCTCAACTTCTGCTACGCTTGGTTGTGGTTTTGGTTCGGGTTTTAGTTCAGGTTTTGGTATTCCAATAGATTCTTTGGCGCCAACTCCTTGTGAACGATATACTGTTTGAGTATTAGTATTTTTTGTGACTTCAACTTTATATTCGTTCGGTGTTGATATGCCTAAATTGCTTAAGAGTGCTTGGTTGAGTTGAATTAAGTTATTTTGCCATTGGTGTAATTTTTGACGTTTTTGGATAATATCCGGTGTGTCAGTTGGTTCGATAAAGCGAATAATGGAGTTTGCTTTGCGTTCGTACTCGTTTAATATAGATAAACTTTCACGACTGAAGGTACTCAGATATTCATCGACGGCATCTAGACATAATGCAGCAACCTGTTGATGATATGATTGAGTTGAGGTTTTATTATCTTGTTCTTGAATCGTTTTATTGGCAAGATAAGCAATACTACCCAAAACTGCGGCGCCTAGTAGACCACCAAGAACCCAACCTATACCACCACCCACAGCTAATGAACCAGGGTCGCCAAAATCACTACTATTATTAGTACGAGGTGGTAAAGTTATTTTTGGATGTTTGGGTAAAGGTAATATTAAATCTTCCCTTTTCTCTGTTTGGAAAAACTCGTTAGCTTGGTCTAACCATTTTATAAGAGCTAACTGTAATTCGTTCAAATCTTTTTTAAATGTGTTTTCCCACGTGATAAAGTTATCTTGTGCTAAAGCTACTGATGCATCACTTTGATATTTGTCTCTCAGCTTACTTAGCTCTAAATGCGAACGCAGTTTATTGAGACTTTGAGTAAAACCTTGTTGTATTAAACTTTCCGCACGCTTTTTAATTTCATTTGCAGCATTATTTTTATCAGTAACTTTTTTTATCTCGTTTTCAAGACTTGTTATATTTGCTTTCAAAGCTTGTTGTAGTTGTTGTGTTACCACTTGAACGCGCGGTGCCACAACATCTTTTCTACTATGCTTAAGTATGGTAGCTATATTTTGCAGTGCTGTTTCAAATTCCACTAACCCGCTACTCGATGCCAAACTCGTATCACCTTTTATTCTCGCGCGTAAAGCAGGTAATGCATCAACTCGATATAAATTGCTAAAACCAGGTGGAATATCCGCACGAAAACTTTCTGCAACAAATCTTAATCGATTTTGCACCTCTTTTTGCTCTTCAGGTTCAAGCAAATTAATAAAGTTTGCGACAAAAATAACTGTCTTGATACCTCTATCGAGTAACCAGTCACGTAAATTCTCACGCTCACCCAAAGTCATCAACTTGCGCGCGTCTAATAACTGTACAACTAAATCGGCGCCAAGTAGTTGTTCCTTAACTAAATTATCCTGTGCTTCGCGGTCATTAGTACCAGGTAGATCAAGAAATTCAATTCCTGTTTCTAAAAATGGATGAGGATAAAACACTTCCACAGAGGTAACATCACCTCGCATCCGTCTATCACCATCTAAAACAGCAAACTCTTTTAAAATATCTGTACCGCTACGATATATCTCACTACCGTTACTAAGTAAGATACGAGTTCGTATATCTGTACCGTATTTTACTGTAATAGCGGCGCCTGTCGTTGGAATTAAATCGATGGGTAAGGTTTTGCTACCCAACATCGCATTTAATAGTGTAGACTTACCGTGGTTAAAGGGACCAAATACCGCAATGCGAAAGTTTGGATTGGTAAGATAGTTACAAATGGTAGTTACATCTAGGTCGAGTAACTTCGATACACTCTTAAGGGTATTTATTAAATCTTGCATAATTCTTTCTTTTCTTCCTTTGTGACCTTTGTGCCTTCGTGGTTTAATAAAAAAACCACAAAGACACGAAGAACACAAAGAAAAGAATTAACTATAATATGTGAGGAGGTTAGAGAAAGCTGATTCAATGTTGTTTAATTGAGCGAATACATCTTCAGTGAGTTTGTTTAAGCGTTTTAATTCAGCTTCGTTGTTAATCTCGCGCGTTTCTTTTTGTTTGAGTAAGTTATCGAGTTCAGATTTGCGTGATGATATATCCTCGTTTATCCGTTTACTCACTTCACGCTCATAAGCATCGAAACATTCTTTTACAGCATCGTATACTGTTTTAGATTGTTCTTGCGCTACTTGGGGTAAATACTTAACAAGCTCTTTTTTCGCAGTTTTTACTAACTCCTTTCGTGCTTGGTCTGCTTGTAACACTCCTACACCTAAACCAAGTACAGCAAAACCTATTGGTCCAAGGAATATACCAGTAACAGTAGATAATAATCCACCGACACCTAATACTGTAAAGTAATTTAATAATATATTCTTCCAATCAAACCCGGCGCCTGCCATTGCAAAACCTGCTAAATTACCCCTAGATAACGATAAAAGTCCCATTGCCCATTTTGCCCAACTTGGTGCATCTTCTTCACCCGATACATCTGTATTGAGTTTGACTTTCTCACCTGTAAGTTTTTCGGTGATTTGATTGGTAATTTGATTATATGTATCACCATATTTAGCTGCGCTTCTACCTAGCTGTGTAAAAGCACTGTTAACATCACGTTCAGCAGTTAAAGTCCATGCAGCAAGCTTATCTGCAATATATTGTTCAAATGCGTTTTGAAGTGCAGCGTTAAATGCTTCCCGTTTACCACTGCTGAGAAAGTCTAATATATTTAGCTCTGGTTGGTAACGCAAAAAGTCTGTTTCAAAGGTATTACCCAAGTTTAAAACGTAACTGCGGAACGAGTTGGAGATATTATGTGCTTGGGTATCACGGGTTTTGAGAATTTCTCTTTGAAAGTCGTCGCGAATATTAGTAAGTTTATTAAATTCGGGTTCTACCGAGTTTATTCTGCTGCGAAGTTCTTCAACTCCCTGTTCAAGTAGAGGTATTCGTCGTTCAACACTTTCCTTGGTGTTGTTACTTGCTTGACGTGCGAGTGTACGAACTTGTCGCAACTCAGAAACCGCGCGTTCACGAGTTAGGAACGTATTTAAGGCGCCCATAAATTGCGGAAATCCTGTATTATCTAAATCAGCTTGAGGATTTTTTAACCGTTTACGCAGCGCTTGGATAGAGGAAAGCTCGAATACTCGTTCATCATATATATCATGACCATCAACTAAGCAATATTCTGCTAAGTTCGCATGAAAGACTTTGCGTAACCGTTCTTCAGCTTCACGTAACTCGTCTTCGTCGTCAGGGTCAATAAGTGCTTCTTTTACCTGGTCCCATGCATTTATCAGGAAAAATACAGAGAGACCACGACCTTTAATATAATTTTCTAAATATCTACGCTCACCCAGCGTACAAGGTTGTGACGCGCGTAAAACGAATAGAATAGCGTGACAGTTGTTAATATAGCCCAGCGATAACTCATTACGAGCTTCCGTATCATTCAAACCAGGACTATCAACAATTTCAATTCCCTTGGAGAGTAAAGGTAAAGGATATTCTACTATGGCATGAGTAACACCAGGAAAAGCTTGTTTATTATCTTGTTCCAACCTCTTGGCTTCGGCAGGGTCGATGGTATATTTTACCTTGAAGGTTTCAAAGTCCATAGTTTGAGGTGTGCCATCGTCAAAATGCACCGTGACCTTTTTTTCGGCGCCGTAACGAAGTACAGTTAAGATGGCAGTACAAGGATTAACGTCACTAGGTAAAATCCGCTCTCCAATCAAAGCGTTGAGAAAAGTACTCTTACCTCGCTTCATATCACCCAACACCATCAAGCGAAACACTCCCGTGCGAAGATTGCTACTTGCTACACGTATATCATCAATATCACGTGTACTATCCCCTAATACCTCAGCTTGACTAATGGTATCAGCCATTTTATCAAGGGATGCAGCAACTTGCGTGCGTACCTGAATAACACGCTCTAAGTCATTGAGAAAATTATCAGTACCATTACCTGCCATCTTTGAATAATCCTTCCTATATATTATTTCTTTTTCTCGAAAAACAATTTATACCCTACAAATAATAGTGTTCCCACAATTAGTAAATTAGCAACAACCGCAGCAACTCGAACTAAAGCTATTGCCACTACCCCAACACCAAATAACTTTAATCCCAAAATAACCTTTGGTTTCCATAAACTTCCGCTTCGTGGTTCGCTTTGGTTATGTGGAACCTTACTAGTTTGATAAAATTGGATATCTTGCTTACCTGACGTTGACGTTGACTCACGTTGACGAATTGCACGTTCAATACGTTCGAGTTCCTTTGCGTGTTCCTCCGGTGTCATCTTACATACCCCCATTCGGTATTCAAAGCATTACTTGTAAAATAGCGTACACACAAGCAAAAAATCATCAGTGCAACCACTACTTAATTCGTAAATCTTTGGTGACTTTTGATATTTATCATGGTAACTACCAAACAACCATTTATCATTCCGGAAAAATCAAATAACAAAGCACCCCACATTTGCATATAATGATGTAGGGTGTGTAACGCTATTACAATCTTTCAACGAAGCGAAAATCTAATAGCGTTACGCACCAACACAGTTATTATAAAAGAAACAGTTATATTCTTTTTCTCCTATTCTCAAATTTGATTCCGACTGGTAATGCTTTGGCTGGTAAATTTAATTGACTTTTTAAGATATTACGGTATTATTGACAATTTGAGACCTATACTTTTTGACTACAAAACGCGACAGACTGTACATATAGAGATTTTTAGGCGCCTTGTCATCCTTCAGAAATATAACTATAGCCTAGTTGACTTTTTGAGTTATTTTGATAACATAGTATTTTTATAAAGTTGGTTTGATTACAAACAAAATTCCCATTTTATACGGCTAGATATTTAAGACTTTAGCTATAAAATTTTCGG
>NZ_JBXXZH010000019.1:0-67200 GCF_059640475.1 Calothrix sp. CBUCES-K 9914 | reverse complement strand
GAGCTTAGATTACAATCAAATTTTAGCAGAATCAAAAGATGTAAAAACTCAACCCAAAAGACTAGATGAGATTTACCACTCGCTGAGAGATAGTTTTCCTAAAGCTCAAAAAAATCAAATAATTGAAGCGATAGGTTTAAATCCGAATACAGATTATAATACAATTAAAATTATTTTTCAAAAATATGGGGGAATGGCGGATAAGATTATCCAGCATAACCCAGCTATACCCTTACTACAACTATCAAAACCAGACATATTAAAAGATTGGATATTAGAGAGAAGCCATCCAATATTTTATAATGTTAGCACATCATATTTGCTTCAAGAAATTGCGTTTTCTACAGAAGATACAAAAGTATACGCCAATCTTGCAAACTCAAAACATGTAGCCAAAGAAATTATTGAAGCTATTGCAAACGATACAGATTTTTCTGAAGACCCGGACGACGAAGAAGAACTACGGTTAAGGCAAGAGCTAATCAAAAACCAGCATACTCCTGTACAGGTATTATTAGATGTAGTTCAGGAAGAACGTGATACTCAAGACCACGAGAACGCCTGGATAAATATTAACTCTTGTCCAAATAAAAAGCAAGAGGCGATTAAATATTTTGAATCGTTGAATAGTCCTGAGAAGACCTGGGCTGAAAATTGTGTAGGCAAAATTGAAGCTTTACTAGAGAAAGGCAAAAATGAAGGCGCCCTTGATGAAGGGGAAGAAGGATATCAAAGTTTTCTATATGATGATGAATACAAAATAGAAGTAATTCCGGAAGCTGGAATTAAAGCGTTGCACAAAGGTGAAATTTTCTATTCAAGAAGGCTCATTTTCAACTACGACATTCAATCACTTCAAGTATTTGTGAGTATGCCGACTGAAGACGATATTAAATTTTGGAACAATGTTTAGGTAAGAATCAAGACTTTGAGCAAGTGCCCGGACTCAAAATAATAAATTGGGCACTGTAGCTTATAAAGTTGAGCCGACGGTTGCTTCTGATACTACCAAAAATTAATAACATAAAGCAGTAGTGGATACCGTCGGCAAAAATTATACTGCAACTAAGTTTCGCAATTGTATCTCACTTTGTTGAAAAGTGTAATTAACAGCCGCAAATAGTTCATCTAATTCTTGAATTGTGTAATACTTTTTATTGCGAGTAAAAACATTTTGTTCTAATTTACCAAATTGCCAGAAGCCACCATTAGAAACAATACCATAAATAGTTACCTTGAATTCACCGTTCAATCTTTGAGCAGCAATCATCTCAGCAAGACATTGTGCCCAACCTCCTTCAAAGTCATCTTGCTTTGCTTCAACTAAGATTAAATAAGGTTTGTCAAATACAACTTTTCCTAAAGGCGATCTCGTTGCTAAAATATATTCAGGATACCCCGTTAGTTTTGCATCGCAATTAAGTAATTGGTGACTCCATAATAAAAAGTTAGTACGATAAGCCTTCCAAACTTCTTTTAAAACTGGGTAAATTAAATTTTCACAAATTGCAAATTCGGAGTTGTCTACAACAGCTTCATTCATCATTAACTCTAAGTCTTCGCGGAAATAATCTGAAATGTTAAATGATGTTTCAATAACAAAATTTGCTTCGGTGTAAGTAACCTGATATTCTTTGACTACTTCGCCAATAGTTTTGTAATTGCTAAAAGCCATAATTTGCGCGCGCCTTAATGTTTATAATTTACATGATAATTTGGTTTCAGTGGTCTTGCCATGCTAATAGCAGTCAGGAAAAATCATTCTGAGCTTCGCTCAACAGGATTCAAATCATTTTCCCAGAATTTTATACTGCTTTTAGGTATTATTAATGAAAGATAAACTTTTTCAAAGCTGTTTGTCTAGGTTGTCAGTAACGACCTTACAGGTTGTTTTATGAAGCAATTTGATAAATTATAGGTCGATACTTGGGTTTTGGAGTTGCTTTATCTTCAGATGTTGCTGTTTCCACCCATGCTTGTTACACCTGATGTCTGGAACGGGCAAGGATGCCCATTCCACAAGAGATGAAACTTTCTTACAGAGATTTAAGACTCTAAATTTTGTAGCCCAAGTGATATTTTACTGTGCTGTTCGATTTGTCCCATAACTTGCTTCGCGCGCTTTATGACTACAGGAGGTAAACCTGCTAATCTTCCAGCTTCAATACCGTAAGATTTCTGGGCACCACCTGGTTGAACTTGGTGTAAAAAGATAATTTGGTCGGGCATTTCTTTCACAGTTACTTGATAATTAGCAACATTCGGTAAAATACTTGCCAACTCATTCAACTCATGATAATGCGTAGCAAAAATAGTCCGCGCTTTAATAGACGTAGCTAAATACTCCGCAACAGCCCAAGCTATGGAAAGTCCATCAAAAGTAGCCGTTCCCCTACCTATCTCATCCAACAACACCAATGATTTACTAGTAGCATGATTAAGAATATTCGCCGTTTCATTCATCTCCACCATAAAAGTAGATTGACCCGTCGCCAAATCATCCACGGCGCCAACACGAGTAAAAATTCTGTCACAAACCCCCAACTTCGCATACCTAGCAGGAACAAAACTACCAATTTGCGCCATTAATTGAATTAACCCCACCTGACGCAAATAACAACTCTTCCCACTCGCATTAGGTCCCGTCAAAATAACCAAATCAGGAGAACACTCTTCTTCTTTGCGTTCTTCGCGTCCTTTGCGGTTCATTCCTCCCAAATTAATCGAATTAGGAACAAAAAACCCAGCTGGAATAGACTGTTCCACAACAGGATGGCGCCCATCAACAACATTAATCTCCCGACCATCCACCATCACCGGACGGCAATAACCCTGCATCACAGCCAACTCAGCTAACCCGCACAACACATCAGCAGCAGCAACCGCGCGTGATATATTGCGAATAGCCTCAGCATAAGCAGCAACTTCCTCACGCAACGCGACAAAAATCTCATACTCCAATTTATACAAATCATCCTGAGCATTGAGAATTCGAGTTTCCCGTTCCTTCAACTCCGCCGTAATATAACGTTCCTCATTCGTCAAAGTTTGTTTACGAATGTAATTACTAGGAACCTGGTCAGCTTTCGCGCGTGAAATACTAATATAGTAACCAAAAGTCTTATTAAACCCAACCTTCAAAGTTGGAATACCAGTACGCGCGCGTTCATCAACTTCCAAATTAGCAATCCATCTTTGGTCTTCCTCAACCAAAGCTTTCCTTTCATCCAACTGAGGATTAACACCAAAACGAATTAAATTACCTTCCTTAATAATAATTGGCGGAGACTCAACAACATGCGCGCTAATTTTTCTACCAATAACTTCGAGTTCAGGTGGAACCTTTTGTAAAGCTTTCAAAAAAGGTGCCTTTGCATCAGATACCAAATATGCTAACTCTGGTAATACCGCCAAAGACTCAGCCAAAGCTTTGAGGTCGCGCGCGTTTGCAGTTCCCGAACCAGTACGTCCAGCTAATCGTTCCAAATCATAAATTCGTTTCAATAACTGCCGAATATCATGGCGCAAAGCAGTATTTTCAATTAACTCTTCAATCGTATCTTGACGCGCGTTAATTCCTTTAATATCTAGTAACGGTTGTAACAACCATCTTCGCAGCGCGCGTCCACCCATTGAAGTAGAAGTTCTATCAAGCGACCATAATAAAGAACCATAATATGTACAATCACGAACCGTCTGCGTAATTTCTAGGTTGCGTCGTGTTTGATTATCTACAATCAAAAAATCAGTTAGTGTATACGAACGCAGCGGTTGTAAAGCAATAGAATTATGTTTTTGTGTTTCTTCGAGATATTGAAGCAACCCACCTGCCGCGCGTGCAGCCAAAGGTAAATGTTCACAGCCAATACCTTCCAAAGAACGTAGCCTAAACTTCTGTAATAAACGACTACGTGCTTCACCCAAAGAAAAAGGAATTTGAGAACGAAAACTATAACAAAAACTTGGTGGTAAACATTCTGGCAAACTCGAAGACTTTTCACCTGGACGTAATAAGGCGCCTAAGTCAGGTGCATTTGTTGGTATTAAAACTTCTGCTGGTTGTAACCGCATAATTTCCTGCGTCAAGTGTTCTAAATTACTAGCTTGCGTAGTTAAAAATTCACCTGTAGATATATCTGCATAAGCCAATCCCCAAGAATCTACTGCAATTACAACAGCAGCGAGGTAATTATTGCGACTAGCTTTGAGCATTCCATCTTCAAGCAGCGTACCAGGAGTAATAATGCGCGTTACTTCCCGACGAACTAATCTACCTGCTGCTTCCGAAGCATCTTCTACCTGGTCACAAATTACAACAGCATAGCCTTTTTCTACCAAATCTGTAGCGTGACGTTCCCAAGCATGATGAGGAACACCCGACATTGCGACTCTTCCCTGTTCCCCAGCTTGCTTACTAGTCAGCACGAGTTCCAACTCCTGCGCTAATACAACCGCGTCACCAAAATAACATTCAAAGAAATCACCTACCCGATAAAAAAGCACCGCATGGGGGTGCATTTCCTTGACTTCGACATAGTGCTGGTACATCTGACTGAGCTTGCTAACATCTACCTTGCGGTGGTCTGTAATGAAAGCAGCAGAAGCGTTAGAACCTGGTTGGGATGCAGAGTAAGAAGCTGTCATGATATCAAGATTACAAAAGTCAACCTGACAATATCCGATAATAGCTTGTTGTTCGAGTTACTTTCACTTTGTTCAAAGATTATTAATTTTTCGTATAATTTGCTTTGAACAGCTAGTTATCATATATAGTACCTATATTCTATTGTAAGTGGCGCCAGTTTGGCAACGGATGAGAGCGGATGTAACGGATAATTTATTTGTGAGATTAAAGCAGGCACTTTGGGCACAGCAAAACGCACGCAAAATAAACAAACTAAAATAATTTTAGAACCTCAAAACCAAACTCCATACCTAGCTATGCTAAAGTACAAATTGCTGCACAATCTACCTTCAGCAGAAGAATTACTTGACTCAGACGAGACACCTGTGGATAACGAACTGCAAGAATTAATACCAGGGTTATTAAAAGCAATCCTGTTAATGCTTTGGTCTGAGCGGATGGACTGGTTCTTTGGTATTGATATGGGTATTTATTACGACCAAGACGAACCACCAATTGTACCCGATGGTTTTCTAAGTTTAGGAGTTCAAAGATTTTATAATGAGGAGTTACGTCTAAGCTATCCGCTTTGGGATGAAAAAGTAGTACCCATTTTGGTGTTAGAAATAGTATCCAAAACGTACCGTAAGGAATACAGTGCCAAAAAAGATGATTATAAAGCGTTAGGTGTACTTTACTACGTAATTTATTCATCACGGCGCCGTCGTAAACCTCGCTTAGAGGTGCATAAACTAGTCAACGGTGAGTATGTATTACAGCAGGGCAACCCAGTTTGGATGCCAGAAGTAGGCTTAGGAATTGGATGTGAAAGAGCTACTTATGGAGGAATTCCGCGTGAGTGGTTATACTGGTACGATGAAAACTCAAATCGTTATCCAACACCCCAAGAACAAGTAAAAATAGCTGAACAACAAGCACAAACCGAAGCACAACGGGCACAAGCCGAGGCACAACGGGCACAAGCCGAAGCACAACGGGCACAAGCCGAAGCACAACGGGCACAAGCCGAAGCACAACGGGCAGAAAGACTTGCTGCTAAATTACGCGAGTTAAATATTGACCCAGATAGTATTTAGTTTAAAAAATGTAGTACATAAATATAGAATAATTGTAGAACCCTCAAACAAAACTGGATACAAGCGCGATGCGAGAATACAAATCACCGCAAAGTCTACCTTCGGCGGAAGAACTACCTGACTCAAATGAAGCGCATATAGACAATGAACTGCAAGAATTGATGCCAGGGTTATTAAAAGCAGTGCTGCTAACGCATTGGTCTGAGCGGATGGACTGGTTCTTCGGTATTAATATGGGTATTTATTATGACCCCGATGAACCGCCAATCGTACCTAATAGTTTTCTCAGTTTGGGGATTGAAAGATTTTATGATGAAGAATTACGTCCAAGTTATGCACTTTGGGATGAAAATGTACCAGTTTTGGTGCTAGAGATAGTATCAAGTACTTACCGCAAAGAATACTGTGCCAAAAAAGATGAGTATGAATCACTAGGTGTACTTTATTATGTGGTTTATTCACAATGGCGCCGTCGTAACCCTCGCCTAGAAGTAAGTATACTAGTGAACGGTAAGTACGTATTACAGCAAGGCAACCCTGTTTGGATGCCAGAAATCGGATTAGGAATTGGGTGTGAAAGGGGAGTTTATGCAGGAATTCCGCGCGAGTGGTTGTATTGGTATGACGAAAACTCAAAGCGATATCCAACACCCTTTGAGCAAATCAAAATAGCTGAACAACAAGCGCAAGAACAAGCACAACGGGCACAGAGCGAAGCACAACGGGCTGAAAAACTTGCAGCAAAACTACGCGAGTTGAATATTGACCCTGACAGTATCCAATAGACCACAAGCAAAGAACACTAATTTCTTAAGAAGGGTTATTCCAGTTAATTACCATCAAATAAAATTTACTTTTGTAGTTGGGTTACGCTTCATTCTACCCAACTTACATTTAAGATTGCATAAAAAGTGAACCTGAAACATAGAGACCAATAACGTGTAGAGACGCTCAAATCAAGGCGCCTCTACAAAGCTTATCAATATTCTGTAAATTTATTTTGTTAAGGATTAATCCAAGTGAAACTAAGCAAATATTCCACTCCCCTCTCAGGCTTATTAATTGCTTGGATGGTACTATCGAACTTTGGAAGTGTTTCCGCTTCTATATATGATTTAAAGGTAATACAGCCAGTTAATGCTCAAAAAATTGCTGCTAAATTACCAGCACCTCAAGTTGTTTTACAAGGTACAGAAGAATATACAGCTAACGGTAAAAACTTTACTAGATATCAATTAAATGTAGCTAACTGGGAAGCATACCCAGCAGAAATATTTCAAGCAGCTCCAGATTTGCCTGCTTGCGGAAAAAATAACAATTCTTCCAGAACCTGGGTAGATATCTTTAATGGTCAAACGAACCAACGTATCTATGGTTTTTGCGCGTTGCCATCACCCAAAGACTTAAACTTGATTTGGTTTGCCGTTGAAAAAGGGCAACAGCCGCCAAAATCAGTATATATTGTTTTAAAAGATAGAAAAACAAATAAAGATTATCGTTCCAACGATGTCTTTCTCGAACAAAAACAAGCGCAAAAAGAAGACTGTATTGCCTTTAACCCTAATAACATTGCCGTCAACCAAGTTAACGGTAGTTGGAAAATCGTCGAGAATGGGAATCACTGGATGTTTGACTTCGGCGCCAAAAAAGACGAAGCAACCCGTGCGTTCCAAGTTATCAAACAATACGGCATGAACAAATCCTGCTTTGTTGGGCGCCCGCAACCATCGTTCAAATACCTACTTGTAAATGATAATGCTCCATCAGGTGCCATTCCAGTAGAAGATTGTGTAGCATTTAACCCAGCAACAACAACCGTAAGCAAAATCAACAACCGTTGGAAAATTGTAGACGGTAATCACTTGATGTTTGACTTTGATACAAATAAAGCAGAAGCAGAACAATCCTTAGCTATCATTAACAAATATAACTTCACCCGTTCCTGCTTCGTTGGTAGACCTGACCCAAGTTTCACCTACCTACGTAAATAACGTTTCAAACGGACTACACAAAAATTAAGTTTGTTGCAACCAGCGGCAGTAGGCGCCACCGTCTAATTTTGGTAAACTCCTGTAGCACAGGCATCCCTGCCTGTGGATTCAGGATAAGTAAACTATAAAAGTACATCACCAATTTGTCATTTAATAGTATGTGCCTTATATGCTTGTCTGCTAATATAATTAAAACGTCCGCTTGCTGAACAAAATTTTTATGTCTAAACCTAAAATACTTCAAGAAGGACAAGCTTACACATTCCGCTCCTACTTCGAGTTACCTTATGAAACTGAAGATATTCTTGCGCTAGTTAGGTTACAGCTTTTCGCGCGTGCGTCTAACATTACCTTCTTCACAACGTATCCCAGAACGTTTACCTTCTCTAATTGAACACATAGAAGAGTTGTTACCCTTAGTAACATTATCAAGCGAAACCGCAAGACGCGAAACATTAGTGGTGCCAAAAAAATAGCGATTTTAGATTTGTCGTCTTTAAGCCCCCCTTATAGAGCCTACAGTGTACACACATCTTTAATAATCCTCCTT
Source organism: Calothrix sp. CBUCES-K 9914 (assembly GCF_059640475.1). Classification (NCBI taxonomy): domain Bacteria; kingdom Bacillati; phylum Cyanobacteriota; class Cyanophyceae; order Nostocales; family Calotrichaceae; genus Calothrix; species Calothrix sp. CBUCES-K 9914. The sequence goes on along the minus strand of NZ_JBXXZH010000019.1, from coordinate 58,938 downwards.
TGTGTTCTTTGTGTCTTTGTGGTTTATCCTTCTGATGGAACCACAAAGACACAAAGAAAGAGAAGAAAGGTAATTTTTAGATACTTGTGTGTACACAGTAGCTTATAGAGCGGGGGGGTTGGAGGGGATCAACTCAACTTCTCTCCACGAATTGCATAATCTAACAATTCTATTGGATGCATCACTTCAACATTCTTACCTTGCGCTTTCAAATGCTTGGTAATTTGCAGCGCGCATCCTGGGTTTGGTGAAGCTATTAACTCGGCGCCAGTATTTAATAAATTCTGCACCTTCTGCTGCCCAAGTTCTTCTGCCACTTCAGGTTGCAGCATATTATATACACCAGCACTTCCACAACATAACGCTGCATCTAACGGTTCTTTTAACTTAATATTAGGTATTTCTTGCAAAAGTTTACGTGGTTGAATACTAATTTTTTGCCCGTGCAATAAATGACAAGCATCTTGATAGACTAATGTCAAGGGTTTTTCTGTAATTGGTGATAGTTTTGTTGTTAGCCCAACTGTTGCTAAAAACTCTTGAGCATCTCTGACTTTTGCCGCAAATTGCTTGGCTTTTTCCCTGTACTCTGAATCATTTTCCAAGATGTGACCGTATTCTTTCAAAGTATGACCGCAACCCGCTGCATTAATAATTACATAATCAACGTTGGTATCGGCAAAACTATCTATCATTTGTTTTGCCAAAGCTTTTGCCTGCTCGGTTTGTCCTTGGTGTTCAGGAAGTGCAGCACAACATCCTTGTGATTTAGGAATTACAACTTCACAACCGTTTGCTGTTAATACACGTACTGTTGCTTCGTTAACTGGTGAGAAAAATAAGCGTTGCACACAGCCTAAAATTACACCAACACGGTAACGTTTTTCTCCTTGGGCAGGAATGATTGTTGGTAAGTTGCTTTGAAATGATTTTAAGGTAATTTCTGGTAATATCGAATCCATCGCGGCAAGGCGAGGAGAAATTAGTTTGAGTAAACCTGTCGCGCGCACTAGTTTTTGCAAACCCAGCTTTTGATAAACAAATAATGGAACTAAGAAAACACGTAAAAGGTTTGGGTAAGGAAACAGCGTGAAGATTAATTTACGTATTAGCGTATCAAACCAGTTGCGAGGGTAGTTACGTTCGACTTGATGACGAGTTGCCGAAATTAATTTGTCGTACTGTACCCCTGAAGGACAAGTAGTTACACAAGCAAGACATCCTAAACACGAGTCAAAGTGTTGTGCAGAAGCTTCATTGAGCGCTATTTCTCCTTCGTTTATTGCGTCCATTAAATAGATACGTCCGCGCGGAGAGTCCATTTCCTTACCCAGGACTCGATAGCTTGGACATGTTGATAAACAAAACCCACAGTGAACACAACTGTCTATAAGTTTAGGGTCGGGTGGATGGTTTACGTCAAAACCCTTAAGATTTTTGATGTTAGCAGTTTCGTTAGTTGGATTTTCTGAAGTTTGCATGGGAGTCAAGAGGAGGGATAAGGTTTGTTTTTATTTTTGTTTTTATTAATCTAGATTACAGGCGCCTTGTACTATGAGATGAGAAAGTTTGCAACGGATACAACGGATGTAACGGATAAAAGAATTGTTTGTAGAATTACTAATTCTTAGGTCTGCTGCGGAATGAGTAATTGGTAAGGTGCGTGACGCTACTAGATGCTAGCTTTGTTTCAAGATTGTTAATAGCGTCACGCACCCTACAATTATCCGTTACATCCGTTGCCAGTCCTCCCAACACAACGCTAGGCTATAAATTTTCCAGGGTTTAAAATATTCTCTGGGTCAAACTGCTGTTTTATCTTTCGCATTAAATCTATGCCATTTCCAGTGTAACCCCATACATCTGTTTTCTCCTTGATATCCGCAGGTGCCTCCAATATCGTTAGATAACCAGCGTGTTTCTCACATAACGCGCGCGTTTCTAATACTTTTTCTAAATTATTAAAGTGCAACATTCCTAAACCGCTACTGATATGCACTATTCCCATACCCCCTAAACTCAACGCTTCAACTGAGTAAGTTGGTAATATTCCGATTTTGCTTCTAATTAGATGCGTATCACTGGGAAAATATATTTGTTGTTGTAATTTCTCCCATAAGCTTGTGTCTTGCTCGTATAAACTCCCTTGTAACCCTAACTCCTGTCCAACCTCTAAAAGTCTACTTGTTTGTTCCTTCACACTTTCGGCAATACTTTGAAAGCGAACAATCATACCAAGTCCTTTTCCCAATTCTAAACTTGATACTACTTGACCTGATAATAAATCTGCTTGTGTTGGAGTTAACGCAGAACTACGTAAAATGTCTGCTGCTTGCTGTAATGCGTTACTTTCTCCCGTTAATACAACAGTAGAGGACGCTGACTGCATTGGATATAACCTAAATGTCGCTTGGGTAATAATTCCTAAACTGCCATAGGAACCAGTAAATAACTTCATCAAGTCGTACCCAGCAACATTTTTTACCACTCTTCCCCCAGCTTTGGCTATTTGTCCCGAAGCTAAAACAAACGTAATACCAAGCAGTTGGTCGCGAACGCTGCCATAACGCTGTCGCAGTGAACCAGTATCACCTGTAGCAATAATGCCACCAATCGTAGATAATGGATTTGGGTCGAGAGCAAGAAATTGCTTTGTACTTCCTAGCGCTTCCTGCAAAGTGGCAAATTTCGTTCCAGAATAGACTGTTACCGTCAAGTCACCAACCGCATGTTCGATAACTTGATTCATACGCTCGGTGCTGATGACTATATCTATATTACTTACCAAATTGCCCCAACTCAGCTTGCTTGCATTTCCGCAACTTAGAATTCGCCATTTGTTACGAAATCCCAAAGCGACTAGTTCAGCTAATTGAGTTTCTGTATTAGGATAAACGATACAACTTGGATGTGTTCCAGGTAAAAACGTGCGACTGATACGGTCTAGGTGACTAGTTTCAACCGACTCCCACACACAAACCGCATCTTCTTCTACTATTGCAGCAATTTGTGGAATCTGTTTCTCATTGGACATCGTTTTCATTTATTCACCTATGTTCCCGACTTAACTATTTTATGGCTTTAATCCAGTCACGCAGCTGTGTTCCAAGTGGAAATACAGATTTTTGTTTCTGATATAGTCTTAATCATTAAGATAGTTTTATCTAAAAAACAGATTTGCTAAATAATTTTAAGATGTATAAGAATTAACATATTAATAATCATTCTAGTTTTGCAATCATGAGAAAGCGTCGCTATGCTACCAGTTGAAACCCTTGTTCGCTCAATTCCAACATTTGCCCCCGATACGCCACTAACAGATGTTATTAATTTTATTGATATAAACGAGGAATTAAAATGTCTTGCGGCGCCTATCTCTTGTTCAAACCGCAATTCCAGACACATCGATTGTATTTATATTGTTGAAAATTTGCGTTTACAAGGTATACTTACTATCGTTGATTTAGTAAAATTACTTATTAAACAAGTCGATTATAGTACTATTACAGTCGGGCAATTGATGCAGGCGCCAGTAACAGTTAACAAAAATGTTGATATTAGTACTCTTTTATCACTTTTTCAGCAATATAAATCTTTACCGATAATTGATGACGATGGTTATTTTATAGGGGTTATAACACCGGAGGCAATAGCAGCACAATTACAAATTCAACTTCATGACACCAAGCAAAAATTAGAACAGCAAATGCAACGCAGTCAGGAAAAGTTGACATTAGAGTCTAAATTTGCACTCCGCGCGCAAGAATTAGCAATGACAAACCAGGAACTACAGCAGAAAATTTCTCAAAAAGTTAAAACCGAAGCGCACCTACTACAAACTACATGCGAGTTACAAGAGATATTTCAGGCATTTCCCGATATTTACTTTCGTCTTACTGCTGATGGAACGATACTTAGTTACCATGTTCAAGACGCATCAGCACTATATTTACCACCAGAGGAATTCTTGGGTAAAAGAGTTCAAGACTTAATGCCATTTGAGGTTTGCAACAAGTTTCAAACAGCAATTACCGAACTTCATCTGACAAATTCCCTTGTCGCTATCGAGTACTGTTTGCCAATGCGTGATGAAGAGAAAAGTTATGAAGCACGTTTGCTACCTTCAATTCAAGAGCAAATAATTGTTATCATTCGTGACATTACACAACGTAAGCAAGCACAAGTTGCTTTACAACAATCTGCATACGAACTCGAACAAAGAGTTGAATATAGGACACATGAACTCAAGAAAACAGAAGAGCGATATATCCGAGCAATTTATGCAGGAAAAGTTGGGATATGGGAATGGAATATTGACAATAACGAAATTTATATCGACCGTAACTTAAAAGCAATGCTGGGTTATGCTGATAACGAAATATTAAGTTGTTTTGAAAATTGGTTAAGTTTAGTTCATCCTTCTGACATAGATGCGCTAAAGGTCGAGATAAATGCTTATATTGAAGGCTTGATTCCAAAATACGAGATTGAACACCGAATGCGACACCGAGACGGTCATTATATTTGGTTCTTGGCGCGCGGTACAATGATGTGCGACATTAACGAGAAAGCGTGTTTCATTGCAGGTTCCAATACAGATATTACCATCAGCAAATATACAGAAACTCGTCTCAAAGCATCTTTGAAAGAAAAAGAAGTATTGCTGAAAGAAATTCATCATCGTGTAAAAAATAATTTGCAAGTAATATCCAGCTTACTGAGATTACAGGCAAGATATATTAAAGATGAAGAAGCATTAGATATTTTACGTGATAGTCAAAATCGTGTACGCGCGATGGCAATGATTCACGAAAGCTTATACCAATCGAGCGACTTAGGGAAAATTAACTTTTCCGAATACATCCGCAACTTAAGTAATAATTTATCTTCCGGTTATCCAGTTAACAAAGATATCAAAATTCATTTACAAATCCATCAGGTGCAACTTAGAATAGATACAGCAATTCCCTGTGGTTTAATTATTAATGAACTCGTTTCAAATGCAATCAAACATGCATTTGTAAATCAGGATTTTGGTGTTGTATATATAGACTTTTTAGATTTAGGAAATAGTAAATACTCTTTTAGCGTCAGTGACGATGGAGTTGGGGTTCCCGACGATATCGACACACGTAGAAGTCAATCTTTAGGGTTACAATTAGTTTGGAGTTTAGTTGAGCAATTAGAAGGTTCAATTGTTTTTAACAACAAATTCGGAACCTCATTTACAATCACATTCGTCGAACAATAAGGAGGAATTAAAAATGAACAACATCCTGGTTGTGGAGGACGAGCGTATCATTGCTTGCGACATCAAAAATTCACTCGAACGCTCTGGTTATAATGTACCTGCAATTGTTGCGTATGGAGAACAAGCTATTGAAAAAGCAGAAATGTTGCAGCCAGATTTGATTTTAATGGATGTAATGCTCAAAGGCGATATGAACGGTATCGAAGCAGCAGAGGAAATTTATACTCGTTTTCATATTCCTGTTATTTATTTAACAGCCTATTCGGATGAAAATACGCTTGCCAAAGCTAAATATACTAAACCGTTTGGGTATATACTAAAACCATTTGATGAAGCTCAATTAATTACAACTATTGAAATTGCCCTCTCTCGACATCAAAGTGAAATGTTGATGCAAGAAGCTTTGCATCGTGAGAAAGTATTACGCGAACAGAAATCTCAGTTTGTTTCAAAGGTCAGTCATGAATTTCGCAACCCTTTAAGTGCGATAATTACCTCTACTGAGTTACTTACGCTTCATAACAACCAATTCAACGAAAGTAAAAAAACCGAGTATCTCAATCATATCAAAAAAGCTGCCACGCAAATGACTGAGTTACTAAGTGATGTTTTACTCGTTGGTCAAGGTGAGGTAGGTAAAGTACATTTTAATCCGGCGCCTTTAAACTTAGAGAAATTTTGCACCGAATTAACCGAAGAAATTCAACTCTGCACCCGAAACTCAAATCAAATAATTTTTACCATTCAAGGAAGATGCGTGCGGTATGATACACCAGTAATATCAAGTACACAATGCTTGGAAAACAATTCTGGTAAAAGTCTTGATAAAAATAATCTTGCCTTAACAGAAAAAGTAACTACCCAGCTACCCCTTCTTGACGAGAAGTTACTACGTCATATTCTAACTAACTTACTAACCAACGCTATCAAATATTCTCCAGATGGTGGCACCGTTAAATTTGACTTATTTTGTCTCCAAGAAGAAGCAATTTTTCGTATTCAAGATAAAGGTATTGGAATTCCATATACAGACCAGCAAGAACTATTTAATTCATTTTACAGATGTCGCAACGTTGGTAATATCCCTGGCAACGGCTTAGGACTGTCAATAGTTAAACAATACGTCGAACTCCACGGCGGAGACATAACCTTCGCTAGCAAAGAAGGTGTTGGCACAACTTTCATCGTTTCCATACCGCTAAAACAAGATGAGGGAAAAGCGTAAAACCAGAACCATTGGATATATCCAATGGTTCTCAAAATTAACTACATATGGTATATTTGTCACACGTTATCCCCATCCATTAACCGTAGATTCCAAATAGAGGTGCTTAACCGTGGGCATAGTAGTTGATAGTGTATCTAAACAGTTTGGTAGTTTCAAGGCAGTTGATAACGTTAGTTTAGAAATAGAAAGCGGTTCGCTAGTAGCGTTACTAGGACCATCGGGTTCGGGAAAATCTACTTTGCTGCGGTTGATTTCAGGGTTGGAACTGCCTGACACTGGTAAAATACTACTAACAGGCAAAGACGCTACTTATCAAAGCGTTCAAGAACGAAACATCGGATTTGTGTTTCAGCACTATGCTTTATTCAAGCATTTAACAGTACGTCAAAATATTGCTTTTGGGCTGGAGATTCGCAAAACGCCAAAAAAGAAAGTCAAAAATCGAGTCTCAGAACTATTAGAATTAGTGCAACTCAGCGGACTTGGTGACAGATACCCATCACAGCTTTCAGGGGGACAAAGACAGCGTGTCGCATTAGCACGAGCATTAGCTGTTGAACCAGAGGTATTACTTTTGGACGAACCATTCGGCGCCCTTGATGCTAAAGTTCGTAAAGACCTGCGCGCGTGGTTACGTCGTTTGCACGATGAAGTGCATGTAACAACAGTATTTGTAACCCACGACCAAGAAGAAGCAATGGAAGTTTCTGATAAAGTAGTCGTAATGAATAAAGGTTGTGTCGAGCAAATTGGTACTCCCTCCGAAATTTATGACCACCCAGCATCCGCATTTGTAATGAGCTTTATTGGGCCTGTTAACGTACTACCAAGTACCTCTGGACTATTTCAAAGTAATGGATTTGATTCAGCACACCCAGAAATGTTCTTGCGACCCCAAGATATAATAATAGAAACAGTTCCCAACGGTACAACAGTTCCAGCGAGAATCAGTAGGTTAATCAACTTAGGTTGGGAGATACAAGCGGAGTTAACCTTGGAGGATGGGCAAGTAATGACAGCGCATTTATCGCGCGAACGCTTTGAGCAACTGCACATCGAACCACAGCAAAAAGTTTACGTTAAACCAAAAGACGCAAAATCTTTTCCACTCTATTATTCAATTTAATCAAAACACCAATATAAACCAAATAAACCAATGCAGAGACGTTACATGTAACGTCTCTACATTGTTGTTGCAGGCGCCTATAATTGACAAACATTGAATTTGAATATTGTTGGGTTGATTATGGTTTTTAAATTTTCGGTTATATATTCCTTTTGGTGCAGTCGGTTTATGTCTATGGTGGAAGTGGGAAAAATCCAAAACATTTATTGTAGTTAAGTAATTTATAAATTAGTTTTTGACTTCAAACTAATTTCAAATTCAAAAAATTTGACTGTAACAAGTGCAACTGGATTAGATTGTATTTAAGTTTTGCATCGCCAAAATCAAACCATCGAAACAAAAATCGGAGCAACTAAAACAATGAAGCCTTCTAAAATCTCTAAACTATTATTGACTAGTGTGTGTGTTTTTGGTTTAGCTACTTTACCTACATATTTACCAGCTTCGGCGCAAACAGGTGGTTCTGGTTCAGGCGCCGGTACTTCTGGTAGTAGTGGTACAAGCTCGACTTCAGGTACTAGTACAAATGGTACGACTGGCACGACTGGTACAAACTCGACTTCAGGTACTGGTATAAATGGTACGACTGGTACAACTGGTACAAACTCGACTTCAGGTACTGGTATAAATGGTACAACTGGCACGACTGGTACAAACTCGACTTCAGGTACTGGTATAAATGGCACGACTGGTACAAACTCGACTTCAGGTACTGGTATAAATAGTACGACTGGTACAGATTCAACTTTTGGAACTGGTACAACCACTGGTACAGGTACAGCAGGTGGTCGTAACTCTGGAACTGATGCAACTACTGGTGCTGGTTCAAGCACTGGTAGTGGTTCTGTAGGTGGTCGTAATACTGGAACCGGTGCAACTACCGGAACTGGCGCCACAACTGGTACAGGCACAGCAGGCGGTCGTAATGCTGGAACCGATGCAACTACCGGAACTGGCGGTACTACAACTGGTGGTACAGGTACAACCGATACAACTGGTACGACTACTGGCGGCACTACAACTGGTGGTACAGGTACAACCGATACAACTGGTATCAATACTGGCGGTGCGACAACTGGTACAACTGGTACGAGTACCGATGGAACTACTACAGGCACAACTAATACTACTGGAACTGGTACAACAACTGATACTACTAATAACCAAACTACAACTGGAGTGCAACAAAGACCTCGTACTAACTGGGGATGGCTTGGTTGGTTAGGATTACTTGGTTTGGCTGGTTTCCTGCGACGTGATAATCAACCGCGCGTTTATCGTGACCCTAATGAAGTAAGCACAAAATATTAATCGTAGGGTGCGTGACGCCCAGAAAAAGCTTCAACGTAGCGATAAGACTTCTAGCGTCACGCACCAACTTTGCAGGTTACGTCAATCTTTATTTCCAACAAGTACCTGAAAAATATTTATAAATAGCGCGGATATTGCTGAAACAAATAATACAAGTAATAATCCTGAAAATGCAGCGAAAGGCGAAAAAATAAATAATAGCAGAAAGCCAAATATTACAATTGATACTAAGGTTTTATTCATTTTATTTTCCCTTATCTTTAGCTTGTACGATGCGGTACGGTGCTTGACACCACTTTCTTTGCGCTTCGTTTTACAATGGTAAGTGGTGTCACGCACCCTACTCTTAATAAACAATTAATTTATTTGTTTGAACCCTTCCAAAAGAGATATTTTTGGATTTAATTAATTGCTGACTAATTTTACGTCTATTTCTTTCTTGTTTCAATGCTTCAAGGGGTGTTTTAACTCCAGAAACTGCTTCAAGTCGAAATTCTAACTTTGGTATTACAACAACTTTTAAACCTTTTTCCAAATGTACAATCACTGTATCTAAATCTTTGGTGGATACTTGTTTGACTTTTTCTTGCACGTTTGTACCGATAGCTCCTAAAGCATATGCTGCGCTATGTCGGACTGATATATCTTGGTCGGACATCGTTGTAACTAAAGCTGGTAGTGATGGTAACGCGCGGACTCCTATCTTACCTAATGCGGTTGCTGCTGTTAACCTCACCCAAGTTTCTGTATCTTTTAATGTTTCTGTTAAAGTTGGCACAGCACTTTCAGCATAATCGCCAAGACGAGTTAAGCCGTGTGCTGCATTATAACGTACAGAAGGATTTTCGTGTTTTAAATTGGCTACCAAGTAAGGAATCATTGCTCGTTTACCAATACTACCAAATGCTTCCACTGCGGCAGCACGAACTTTTTCGTCTTTGTCTTGTAATGCTCTTGATAGTGCTGGTAAAGCAGGCGCCGCATCTTGACCAATTTTAGCTAATGCAGTAGCTGCAAGCGCGCGTACTTGGGGATTTTGATGCTGTAATGCTTCAATTAATGGTTGAACTGCGGGTTTACCAATACTCACGAGTGATTTTAGCGCTTGTTGATTTTGAGTTTGATTGGCTAATTGTTCAATGTATGAGTTGAGTTGTGAGGAGTTGGTAGTTTGTGCCCAAGTTGACTGTGGAAAAGTGAGTGGTGCAAGTAATAACGGTGATACTGCTATGAATATTGAGGCTTTACGTAGTGCTTTAGATACAGGTGATTGTACTTTATTCATTAGGATGTTACGCAAGAATCTAATAGTTGTCATAGGTAGGTTTAATATTCGCTTGTTAACATATCTAAAGAATAATAACGAATGTAATGGCGAATTGTTTCCAAACATGCGGTTGTAGAGACGCGATTAATCGCGTCTCTACATAGACAATTTTTTACAAAAAAACCTCTCGCATTTGGAGAGGCTGGTTTTATTAAAGATTAAGCGGAAATAATTATACGCTATATGAGTCCTGTTCTAGCAGCTACGGCGCCTGCTAATGCTGCGGATATAGCTGAAAAGACTGCTGTCCCGAACAACCACCAAGCGGCATTTTCTGCGGCTTTACGAGTTTCTTCGGCTTGTTTTTGTGCTTGACGTTTTACGTCTTCTATGCGTCGTTGCGCTTCCTGTTGGATACGTTCTGCACGCTGTAATACGTTGTTGCGCGCGCGTTCAACTTGATCGATAATTCGGTTGACATCATCAGGAGAGATGTCCTCGCGGGAACTAAGAACTGCGACCAAAGTATCACGGTTGAACGATTGCAAGCGGTCTTTTAAAGCGTCGAACCCTGCTTGTGGGTCGTCGAATAACTTGCGAACATCGCGCTTGATGCTATCGTAGTTTAATTCTGGACGGTCAAGGGAATTTAAGTAGTTACGAATTTGAGCAAAAACTCCATCGATGGCATCTTGAATTCGACGTTGAATATTACGCACTTGCTCAACAAACTGGTCACGTACTGAGACTATATTGTCGGCGATTTGTTCAGCTTCAGCATCTGTAATATCTTCGCGAATTTTTAGCAGTGCTACTATCGTGTCGCGATCAAAGTGCGAGAGACGGTCGGATAAACTGTCTATTCCTACCCGTGGGTCGTGCAATAGTAAGTTTAAGTCACGTTTAATACCTTCTGGGTTGAGTTCTTCTTTACCCGTTTGGCGCAAGTACTCTTGTAAGTACGCTTGGAAGGTATCTACTCGTTGCTGTGTACGAGTCGCTATTCGACGTGGGGCGCCTATAAAGTCACGAATCGATGTTTGTAATGAATCAATGACTTGGTTAACTTGCTCTTCGCTTAAATCACGTCGTTGTGTCAGTAGTTTTACGAGGGTATCTCTGTCAACTTTTGACAAACGACGACGTAAAGCTACTACACCTTCCTGTGGGTCTTGGAACAGTTTGTTTAAGTCGCGTTGAATACCTTCAGGGTTTAACTCGTCTTTACCTGTGTTTCGCAGGTAATCTGCAAGCGTAGTTGTAACTGTGTCGTATTGTTCTTTTGCTTTATCAACTATATATGAAGGCGCCTGACGAACGCTATTCCAAGATTCTGAAACTGTATTAACAATTTGATTCGCTTCAGCTTCCGTCATATCTTGACGCTGCGCGAGAAGTTGCACCAAAGTATCGCGGTCAAATCGAGATAAACGTGCCCGAACCGCAGCAATTCCTGCTTGGGGATCATCAAGTAGCTTTTTAATGTCCGCGCGGATTGCATCAGGGTTGAGTTCTGATTTACCCGTATTTCGCAAGTACGATTCTAAGTTCAACCACAAAGTTTCAGCTTGATATTTAGCTTGCTCTGCTAGTCCTTTCGACTCAATTAAAACTTGGTCGCGCTGTTTTTCTAGCAGGTCAATAACATAGTCAGCTTCTCTAGGTTGAATATCATTACGTTCGAGCAAAGTATTGCTCATTATTTGACGGTCAAGTACTAACAAGCGTCGTGATAACGTTTCGTAGTCTGCGTCTTTATCTTCGAGTAATGGTTTGAAGCGTTGCTGGATACCTTCGGGTGTTAGGTCTGCTTTGGGAGTAACTAGCAAATAACTTTCTACTCGACGCTGCAAATCTTGAACTATTTCCCGTTCTTCATCTGCTATTACTTGAAGTAAAACTTCTTGACGAATTACTTCAAGTTGGTCGGCAATACGGTGAATTTCAGTTTGTGTTAATAGTCCACGCTGTTGAAGAGTATTAATAAAGTCGTTTCTTCCAAAACTTTCTAACTCTCGTCGAACTTGACCAGGGTCAGCAGCATGGTCGTAAATAACATCGCGGAATTCTTGTGCAATTTTCTCTTTACTTAGCTGCCATGCATAGGTGTTAAGTAAATAGTTTTCAACATCCGCGCGGATTGGGCTATAAGGTTGAGATGGTGTCGGAATTCCTAGCTTCTCTGCTTGTTCAGTGACTTTATCTTTGGCTTGACCCAAGGCGCCGATGATTTTTTCGACATCAAATTCAGATAAATCTGTACGTCCTAGTACAATTCCTGATAAGGTCGATAATCCTTGTTGTAACGTTCTTTGTATTGGACGAGGGGTTGCCTCTTTAGCAGCTTTTTCATCAGCTTGTTTTGCCGAACGTGTTTCTGCGATTAAAGCCTCTAATTTCGCATTAAGTTCGTCTGTTTTTGTTTGTCCGGGTTTTAGCGTTTTGAGATATTCAACTAACTCACCCAAACGGTCTGTTTGCTGGGGGTGTTGATTAACGACTTGCTGCCAAACTCCATATAATGTGTCTGCTATACGATTTGCATCACGCTTGGATATATCAGTGCGGTCACTAACCAAACTAATAAACTTATCGCGGTCAATATTACGAAGGTCAGCACTACCCGCAATGGCTTTTAGCTGTGGGTCATTGAGTAACTTTTCAAACTCGCCTCGAATCTTACTCAAATCCAACTCGGGTGGACGCAGCATTTCCAGATAATCTTCTATATTATCTCGAATGCTTGCAGGGTCAACTGCGCTGCCTAACTCTCTACGTACTGCGGCGGCAGCAGCTTCTGCTGTTGCGACTACTTGATTATTTACAACTTTAGCTCCAAATGCAGCGGTTGCAGTTCCCATAATCGCTTGCAGTCCAGATGTTGCAGTATTAACAACATTACCGATTAAAGAACCTACCGTTGTAGAACTTACCCACACTAATAATAAGAAGTAGGCGCCCCATATAACTAGTCCCAATATTGCACCCAACCCAGGACTGAGAATCAGCAAACTGAGTTTAACAGCTAGGAACGAGGCAATTGCTAGGGCAACAGTAACGGTAACTAAAGTCCAAATACCGACAGCAGTACCGATTTTACGAATTGTGCCGCCAAAACTATCTGCTTCTGTGTGTTCTGAATGGGAGTCAGAATCATTTGAGCGTCCAAGATAGGAAATTCCAGCAGCAACCGACAGGTTTGTTAAAACAAACTGAATTGCGAAAGCAAGAATCACACCAGCGATTAGAGCTACAAAGAAATGAGGCCCTGCTGTAACCACCGATGCTTGTGCTGGTGAGATTTGTCGGGTATCTACTGCCGTCTGCATAAACCATAATAACGGCTTAGACAGTTCCAGCCTTATATCTAAATAATCAAACATTGTATTTTTTCCTCTAATCTTTAAATCGGTGCGACCTAATTTACATAAAGTAAAGTTATTGTATCTATGTGTTCACCCAACTCTTAAGTAATAGAATCCGCTATACAGCCTGTTTTGGGCATCTCTCGCTAGTTGGAACCCGACTCCAGCGTTAGATAGAAATATATTTATCCTAAGTACTGTCTTACTCAAAATTGCTTTGCTTGTATTCTAGGGCGCCCTAAACACTTACAACTCAAGCCAATATTTCAGGTTTGTCTCAACAAAACGTTACATTGGTTACATTTTGTTACATTTTCGTTTTTTTAACTTCCTGCGGGTGGATATTTTCACGTAAATACTATTGAAAATGATAGTCCACAAGTGCAGGGATGTTGTGCCTACAGACAGAAAGCAAATAAATTTTTAGCAGTTAAAGTTAAAACAAGATAGAAACAAACAAGCCAACTAATTAGATTAAATTCAGTTTATTAAATTAATAAATTTAAGCTAAGAGGTTGGGGTAGCAAGTTATATTTAGGGGAAAAAATGGAAACTCGTGAAACTCGTCCATCCAGTGATTTACCACCAGTAGCTAAAGAATATAATGGTGTAGACCGTAACGCTTTTCTGTTCGGTAATACTCCTCAAGCTGAGTTGTGGAATGGTCGCTTGGCAATGATTGGATTCCTTGCTTATTTACTTTGGGATTTAGCTGGTTATAGTGTTTTACGCGACGTATTACACTTGATTGGTTACTAATTAATAGTTTTTAATCGATAAATACACAGAACACAAGCAATAACAGGGGAAAAACAATGGAAACTCGTGAAACTCGTCCTTCAAGTGATTTACCACCAGTAGCTAAAGAATATAATGGTGTAGACCGTAACGCTTTTCTTTTCGGTTTCAATCCTCAAGCCGAGTTGTGGAATGGTCGCTTGGCAATGATTGGATTTTTAGCTTATTTGCTTTGGGATTTAGCTGGTTATAGCGTATTACGTGACGTATTGCACTTCATTGGTTATTAATAACTATCTTTAGATTCTTAGATTCCCGACTTCTTTAAGAAGTCGGGAATCTAAATGAAAACCTACATTGAAAAGATAACTAACAACAAGAGATAAAATTATGCAAACTCGTCCTTCTAGCGATTTACCAAAAGTTGCCAAAGCTTATAATGAAGTAGACCGTAATGCTTTCATGTTTGGTTGGAATCCTCAAGCCGAACTTTGGAACGGTCGTTTGGCTGCGATTGGATTCCTTGCTTACTTACTTTGGGATTTAGCAGGTTACAGTGTAATACGTGATGTATTAAGTTTCCTTGGGTAGGGTGCGTAACGCTATAACAATATATCAACGAAGCGGATAATTTTGTAGCGTTACGCACCAGAAATATCAAATTCATAAGGTGCATGAAGGCTACCAGATGCTTGCTTCGTTTAAAAATTGTTGTAACGTCACGCACCCTACGTTGGTTTTGGTAAGCGAAACCAAAAACGTGAACCATTCTCTGGACGGGGGGAATAACCTATTTCACCACCCCAACGTTCAACGGTAATTCTACAAAAATATAGTCCTAGTCCGATACGTCCAGGTTTGCTTCCCTGAGAAAATTTTTGAAATAAGTTTGCAACTTCATTTGCTCTGACACCACTCCCCTCATCGTCAATAGCCACAAAAATAAACTTGCCATCTTGTTTTAAGTTTATTAGTACCGTGGATTCACTTAGACTATGACGAAATGCATTTTCTGCCAAATTTGATATTACTCTTTCTAAACGTGACTTATCTCCTACCACTCTCCAGTCTGCTGTCGTATCAATATTTGGTGCCTAACTTTAATTTGACTTTACTAGAGGTAAAAGTAGGAGTCAAAATTTGTATAACTTCTTGAGCAACACTTAAAATGTTAGGGGCATTATCGATATCAACGTAAAATGACTCAAGCGACTGCACATCAGCAGAAAATGCGTCTAAAACTTCTCTAATTAACATTTCTTGTTTTATTGATTGTCTGCGACCTATTTCTAAACGCTCTTTACCTTTAGCAGTTAAGTTTTCAAACTCTAACAAAGCTAAACAACAATTAATACCGCTTAGTTGTCCGGCAATATCATGAATAATACAATGAATTAATATTTCTTTTTTCTGATTCTCTTTAACTAATTGATGAAAACTTAATTTATTTTCGCGCGCTTTTTGTATAATCGATAATTTTTCTTGGTAATCTCCATCTTGCAATTCAATTAATAAAATTTTTTGATCATTCAGACAAATTGCAGAAGCTTCAAAATAGCGCTCGTTACCTCTTATATCGCGTTCTGCCCATGCACCCGACTTAAGTTGCCCAGCATCTCCTTGAATCCAAAACTCTTCAGCATCAATTAAAAAGTTCTCTAAAAATGGAAATTCTTCTTCAGGTATCAATAATTGCATTCCTGATTGAAGATGTTGACAACAAAATAATTTTAACCAAGTAGGCACTGTTCCTGTTATTCTAAAAAAACCAGGTTCTAAACGCTCTAAAATTAGAATATCAAGCACAGCAAATAAATCTGCGGTGATGGAGTTACTCATGATAATCACATCTGTTTTTAATAGTAATTTACTGATAAACTATTGATTCAGGACTTTAGAAATTTTCTCCTGTAAAAGTACTGAATCATTTGCATGTTGCTGAATAATTGATAATTGCATTTCATCGAGTGTGGCATCTAATAGTAATACCCAGTCACCTTCTTCAGAAGGAAACATATGAACATCTGCACAAATACCTTCTTCTGTTTTTATACGAGGTAGAAATAAGGGAACATCATCCAGTGGTAAAAGACCTTCTAAAAAGAAAATTTGCTGCCCAGCATTTTTCCCTTTTTGTAAGTTACTGACTCCGTAAGCTGCTAGTTTACCCCCCCACGCTGACAAACCACCATCTTTTTTAACTAGAAGGAAGGCAAGTGAACGATTTTCAAGCAGAAGACTAATTAAATAAGCAATTACGGGAGTGGGGACATTGAACATTTATCCCTCCAACATACTCTTAGCAACCGTTTGAAAAACTTCTTCTACTCCTTTTCCTGTTTTTGCGCTGGTTTTGATTACACTCCATCCTTTTTGTATTAAGTCATCAATTTCATCTATCTCTATTTCCCACTCATCACTTAAGTCTGATTTATTAACAACAAGAACAAATGGAACTTTACCGATAGTTTCTTCGACTTTGAGTTGTAAACCAAATGCTTTTTCCAAAGTACTGCGTCGAGTTCCATCGACTACTAATAAGTAAGCTGAAGAACCACGTAGATATGACATACGTACTTTTTGAAATTCGTCTTCCCCATATAAATCCCATAAAATAAAATTTAACTCTTTATCGTTATAATTAATAGTTTTTTTATCAATTTTTACACCGACTGTTGTTTGATATTTTTCCGAAAAGATGCTGTGAACAAATTGCGCTACTAAACTTGTTTTCCCTGTTGCAAATGACCCGACCATACAAATTTTTTTTTGAAGCATATTATCGCTGCGTTCTTTAGATTACTATTGATTTACTCGATTAATCTATGAAAACTTTTAGGCTAACTCTGCGGGCGCCTGACATGTCTTTTTGATTTGTTGCAGGTTTTGTTGAACCGACACCAATATCACTTAAGTATGCTTGATTTATTCCTTGGGATATTAAATCAACTCGAATCTTCGACGCGCGCTGTTGACTAAGTTGTAGATTTTCTTCTTTACCTCCTGTTGGACTAGTGTGTCCGATAATTTGTATTTTGACATCTTTACTAAGGTATTTTGCTGTTTCGAGCAATCTCTGAACTTCGGTAGCAAGTTTTTGTAACTCAGTAGTGTCAGAAGCAACTAATTCTGTAGAACCATTTTTGAATAATAATACTCTTTGTTCGATCTGTTTTTGATAAGTTTTAAGCTGACTAATATTCAAATCAACAAGATTATTTTCCTGATATTGCGTGACTCCGGGAATAAAACGCCAAGATTTTTGTGTGTTTAATATCCATTGCCTCGGCGCCGAACCTGTTGTTGTTAAAGTACCTTCGTTAAAACTGAGGGATACGCTTTTTGGCGGTTTGAGTAATTTTTGCGCGCGGAGTACAACAAACTCAGGTGACAAGGACAAATAAGGTTCCCACTTACCAATTACAGTTTCAGGTTTAATATAGCGAGACAAAATCTTGTTGGGGTCAACAGCATCTGGGTCACGCATCCCATTTATTATAAACTTACCGTTTCGCTTGGATGTTTTTATAACTGTAATTCCAGGCTGTGATTCTAGATTTTCGATTGCTGCATTCCATATATATTGTTCGCGAATCGTCAAAAACCCCCAAACACCTATAGCTAAAATTATTAAGCCAACTAAAGCGTATACATAAGTATAATTTTTAGATGCAGGAACTTTGTAACGAGCTTCCAAACAATTTTCAAGGTAAGGTATAGCTTGCGTAAATGGTTCTGTTTCTCCGTCAAACGTTTGAAGTTCATGGTCAAGTCGCAAATGAATTTTTTCTATCGCGTCCTGAAAAATTAATCTTAACTCGTGAGGCGCCGAACCGCGAATAATTCCAGCTAATACAGAAAAAGGTCCTTCTTCGATCCAAATTGTTAGTTCTCCAAATTGGAGAGTTTGCAGCATTTCATCTTTTTGAACGTTGAAAGAATCTTTTATAAAATCTTGTATTGCCGTCAGCATTGCGGATATCAAATCTGGGTCTTGTGACGCTGTTTGGGGTGCTACAATGTGTTGAAGTAATAATCCTGTTTTTTTATGAATTAAAAATACTTGCTCTACACGGTAAATCAAAGTTCGCAGCATTACAACCTCAGCAAACGATTTACCTGTTTGCCGAGCTTCTAGGCGCCATTTAAAACTCTGAGGTGATAAACTATGTTCAAGCGTTTGATTCATTGACTGAACCATTTCGTTGAGAGCAAATGCAATCGAACGTCGAATTGCAGGCCCAATAATTGGAAAAATCGTATCTGAAAGGATATTTAAGTCTTTTTTTATTGAAGATTCTATCGCTTGCTCAATAGTCGGAACAATTGCTTCACTTAGCTGCCTATCTTGCACCGTTCGCAGTATTACAGCTTGCGGTAATATTTTACTTATAGTTTCAGCTTTAACTTCGATTTCGTCGATATGCTCGTATATATGATTAAGCTTATAAGTCTCAATTCCTAACAGTAAACTACGTAGCTCCTCTAATTCTTCTGGTTCAGAAGTGTTTTTTTGATATTCCTCGTCGTAATGCGGGTACTTACTCGATCCATTTGTAGAATTCTCACTCATTTATCAACTTCCCCAATTTTTCAAAAAGATGGTGTGCAAAATAATCATTCACACTTTTTGGACACCAAACTTATTCTTTCACACCATTCTTGTATAAGGAGATACATGCACACTTTTTTGTTACTGTTTTCTCATATAACTAATTTTACTGTGAATTTAATCGAATTGCGATTTCGCTCAACAAGTTGGCTAAAGTCGAGCGGTCTGTTTTGGAATTACGCAAATCTGCTGACTCACGCTGTAAAGCTGATAGTATTTCTTCGTACTTGTGTAAAATATCGTTTTGCAAATCTTTTGATTGATTGAGTATTTGCTCGCGCAACTCACGTTGATTAGTGTTAATGTTATCGTCGAGTTGGGTTATTTTTCTTTCTAAAGCGCTAGTAACCTTCTTGCTATCTTCTATAATTACCCTTAAACCTTCATCACGTGTACCTTGCTCGTTAACAATACGTTGTGATAAGGATTCTATTTCTTGCTTGATATAATTTTCGATGCTGTCTAAGCGTTTTCTCGTATCTTCACGTAGATTGACACACTCTTTTAACAAACTTTCTTCCAAACGGGCAAGTTTCTTTTCAACTTCCCGCATCTGATTACCGAATAAAATGTCTCTAACTTTGTCTAAGCTATTAACTTCGTTGACGTTTTGATTTTGAAATCCAGATTTACTACTATTTTGAATTGAGCCTAGCTGTGCGGCATCGATAAAGTTATGATTAGCTTCACTGGGCATGTCGGGCGCCTGCATAAATAATTCCTATATACTAATGAATGTTACATCCCTCATAGATATTAGATTGAGTCAGTACTTGAGTCAAAGCTTTTATCAGAGAGACTCGATATAGATTAAACGTAATTGCTACATTTTACCCTACCTGAGTTGGAGATTAAAGGTGAAGATTTCACAAACGTAGATATTAGAGCTTACACAATAAAAAAAGGTAAAATTTTGCAATTCTACCTTGATGTATATCTAATTAGTGCTTGATAATAGCTTGATGCTATAGAAATAGGTTTTAACCAACGTCGTCGTGTGCAAAACGGTTGAAGAGGAAGTCTAGAGCATAGTTACGTAATTTGTAGTAGCGTGGGTCGTCCATGATCCGCGCGCGGTCTCTGGGACGGTCGAAAGGAATTTCCATGACTTCGCCAATTTTCGCGTGTGGACCGTTGGTCATCATAACGAGCTTATCAGCAAGGAATAGTGCTTCGTCGATATCGTGAGTAATCATCAGTACGGTAGCACGGTTGTCGCTCCAAATTTTGAGCAACTCTTCCTGTAATTCTTCTTTTGTGATCGCGTCTAAGGCACCGAAGGGTTCATCCAGAATTAAAACTTTCGGACGGATAGAAAGCGCGCGTGCAATAGAAACCCGTTGACGCATACCACCCGACATTTGCATCGGTTTCTTTTCCATAGCGTCCGCAAGTCCAACCATTGCTAAGTTGTCGCGCACGATAGCTCTTTTTTCTGCTTCGGGTTTTTCAGGATAAACAGCGTTAACAGCTAAGTAGATATTTTCAAAAGCGGTTCTCCAAGGTAGCAGTGCATAGTTTTGGAACACTACCATCCGGTCGGGGCCTGGTTTAGTAATAGGTTTGCCTTCGAGTAACACCTCACCGCTTGTAGGGTGGTTAAAACCCGACACCATGTTAAGCAGCGTAGATTTTCCACAACCGGAGTGACCAATTACACAAATAAATTCCCCTTGATATACGTTTAAATTTACACCATCGAGAACTGTGAAGGGTCCTTTCTTAGTTGGGTAAACTTTACTAACATCTTTAATTTCTACATATGGCTTTTTACCGCTGGCAACTGAGGCGCCGCTTACAAGAGGTTGTCCTAGTCTATCTCTCACGGATTCGTTAACTTTAAAAGTGCGGTTTTGCATAAGTTTAATATTGGGGGAAGGAAGTTGAGTAATTTTTAACTGGTAAGGTGCGTGACGCGACTAGATTGTTGCTTCGCATTTTAATTGTTATGGCGTCACGCACCCTACTTACGCTGCTTGACGTGTTGGTGAGTCGAGAATGACTTCGGCGATGGAGAAATCTTGTTTTATCTTGAGCTTATTGAGATAGTCGATAGGGTTGTCGGCGTCAAACGGTGTGCCATCAAATAATTTGATAGGTTGGCGAGTGTAGCTGATATCTAGCCCAAGTTCACGTGCGGCAGTACTGAAGACACGAACGCGACATATCCGTTCGACAACTTCTACCCAGTTACGTGGGAAGGGTACGTCACCCCAACGCGCGAGTTGTGTCATAATCCAGATTTGCTCGGTTCGACTTGGACGATTAACTGCTGATTCTGCGTAAAACTGGTGGTGAGCGTACTCAACCTGATGATCTATGTCGCATGTATCGGCATAATCACCGAGTTGAATATAATCGATATCAGTGCTTACATATTCTGGTCGAGCCACGATACGACGAACTTCTTCGCTGTTTTCGGGTAACGAACAGTAGTAGCAAGCTTCGAGTAATGCTTTTGTTAAAGCTATATGAGTATTAGGATATCTTTCTGCCCAGTCTTCACGTACACCTAAAACTTTTCCAGGGTGTCCTAGCCATACTTCAAGGTCGGTTGCGATAGTAAAACCTGTACCTTCTTCGGCAGCACGGATATTCCAAGGTTCCCCTACGCAGTAACCGTCGATACTACCGTTTTGTAAATCGACAACCATCTGAGC
Organism: Calothrix sp. CBUCES-K 9914; assembly: GCF_059640475.1. Taxonomy (NCBI): domain Bacteria; kingdom Bacillati; phylum Cyanobacteriota; class Cyanophyceae; order Nostocales; family Calotrichaceae; genus Calothrix; species Calothrix sp. CBUCES-K 9914. The sequence goes on along the minus strand of NZ_JBXXZH010000019.1, from coordinate 37,380 downwards.
AGGCGGAATTGTTTGAATATGTACGTCTTTATCTGGGTCTATACCACCTGCTGCTAACCAGTACCGTAGTAATAAGTTATGCATGGAAGCAGGGTGTACTACGCCCATTGTATGACGTTTGTTACGAGTTCGCAACAAATAATCTTTAAAATCAGATAACCCTTGAACACCTTGCTTCAAAAAGCTCTTGTTGAGAGTAATGGCATTACCATTACGAGTCATTGTTAAAGCGGTAACTACAGGTATAGGTTTGTTGCGGTGTCCACCTAAAGTCATCCACATGGGTAAGCCAGAAGGCATTTGGGCAGCATCAAGATACCCAGCAGCAATACCATCTACAATACCGCGCCAGCTAGTTTCGCGCACGAGGTGAACATCATCTAAACCGTGTTTTGCGAAGAAGCCTTTTTCTTTAGCAACAGCAAGAGGAGCGCAGGCAGTTAATGGTACAAAACCAATTTCTAAGTTAACTTTTTCTAAACCGTGGCGTGATATTGCTGCTGTTTTGCGCGCGCGTAGTTTTTTGATACGTTTTTGCTGGTTGAGGAAGTAAATCATTTCACTTCGCAAGCTGTAATAGCTTGGGTGTTCAACTACTTCCATACGTTTGCGAGGACGGGGAATATCAACTTCGAGGATATCACCAATTTTTGATTCTGGACCGTTGGTAAGCATCACGATACGGTCAGATAGTAATACTGCTTCGTCAACGTCGTGCGTTACCATTACAGCAGTTACTTCGTTTTCTTCACATATCTGCATTAACTGCTCTTGTAAGTTACCTCGTGTCAAGGCATCCAAGGCGCCGAAAGGTTCATCGAGTAATAATAATTTGGGTCTAATGGCAAGCGCGCGGGCAATAGCAACACGCTGTTTCTGACCACCTGAAAGCATTGTAGGTGATTTGTCCGCATGAGGACGTAAACCCACCATATCTATATGTTTTTCAACAATTGCTCGACGCTCACCAGCAGGTATACCCGGCATAACTGCATCAACAGCCAAGGCAATATTTTCGCGTACCGAGCGCCAAGGTAATAAAGAATAGTTTTGGAAAACTACCATCCGGTCGGGACCTGGTTTGGTAATTCTTTGTCCTTCCAAAGTTACAAGACCCTCGGTTGGCAAATCCAAACCAGCAATCATATTTAATAAAGTTGACTTACCGCAACCAGAGTGACCAATTAAAGATACAAACTCACCTTTTTTAATTTGAAGGTCAATACCTTTTAATGCAACGTACTTGCCACCACCAGTTAATTCAAAGACCTTATCGATTTGATCAACACCTACAAAAAGAGACATAGCTGTAATTTCGGGGGTAAAGTTTTATAAAAGTTGAAAGTGCTGAGTGCTGAGTGCTGAGTGGGGATTAGGAGTGAGGAGTGAGGAGTGAGGAATTTTAACTAACAACTCAGCACTCAGCACTCATAACTAAATTATCTTTCAGGAGGAAGAATTCTTCCTTGAAGCCATATCATAAATTTGTCGAGCAACAAACCGACAAGACCGATGTAAACTAGCGCCAAAATAACTTCACTAACGTTGTTGTTTTGGTAAGCGTTCCAGATGAAGAATCCAATTCCGACGATACCTGACATTACGATTTCTGCCGCAATAATTGCTAACCAAGCCAAACCAATCGCAATTCTTAAACCAGTGAAGATGTAAGGTAGTGCAGCAGGAATTAAAATGTTGAAGAAATATTCTTTTTTGTTGAGTTGTAGAACTTTGGCAACGTTGTTATAATCGCTAGGAATTTCTTTTACACCTACCGCAGTGTTAATTAAGATAGGCCAAATTGAAGTGATGAAGATTACGAACAGTGCAGCAGGTTCGTTTTGACGGAGTGCTGCTAAGGAAATTGGAACCCAAGCAAGAGGAGGTACGGTTCTTAATAATTGGAATAAGGGGTCTAATGCTTTATTGATGGTTTTGTTTACACCAATCAAAATCCCTAAGCCAATACCAACAATTGCTGCTAAAGTGTAGCTGATTGCTACCCGTTGCAAGCTACCTAAAATCTGCCAGAATAAACCTTTATCGATACCACCCTTATCATAAAAAGGGTACAAAATTAAAATCCAAGTGTCTTGAATTACTTGTATTGGTCCAGGTAATGTTGCTCCGGGTATCCAAGAAAATAGCTGCCATACAGCTAAAAATACTCCGATAGCAATCGCTGGGGGAACTAATTCTGGAATTTGCTTTTGTATACGCGCGGCAAAACCGTTACCGTCCATTGCAACCGGTCGTCTTTGTGCAGTAGTCATTGAATTATCTCCTTGGGGGTTATGAATTGTTAATGGAAGAACTTTTATTCTTGGCTTTAATCTGTCTTCCATTAACTAATAGAAATTGGGGATTTAAAATAAACAAACGTAAACTGTACTCTTACGCAACCTTTTTGAGTTTAAGGCTCTTGAGGTACTCTTCGGGTTTTGCTGGGTCAAATTTCACACCATCGAAAAACTCTTCTACTCCGCGCGATGTGTCGGTTGGAATATCTGCTGCTGCTATATTCATTTCTTTCGCAGCTTCTTTCCAAATATTTTCTTTGTTAACTCGATCAATCAACTCCTTAGCTTTAGCGGCGCCGTTAGCGAGGTAGTCTTGTGGTAAGAAACCCCAGCGCACGTTTTCAGTTATAAACCATAAATCGTGACTCTTATAAGGATATGAAACGCTTCCTTTTTCATCCTTCCAATAATATGCTGCTAACTTCTTATCATCAACTTTGCGTCCATCTCCCATATCATACTTACCTTGGAAAGGATCTGCAAGAATCTCAGCAGAAAGGTTGAAATAATTACGTCCAGCTAATATTTCTGCTGCTTCTTTACGATTGTCAAAATTATCTAACCACTGCTGTGCTTCCATAATTCCCTTTAACAATGCTTTGGTAGCTTTTGGATTTTTGTCAACCCAGTCTCCTCGCATTGCAAAATATTCTTCAGGATGATTTTTCCAAAGCTCTGCTGTTAATACAGCTAAGAAACCAATTTTATCTTTAACGATGCGATAAGGCCAAGGGTCACCTGTGCTGAACGCATCCATTGTTCCAGTCTTCATGTTCGCTACAGTTTGTGCCGCAGGTACTGTCAACAGTTTGACATCCGAATCTGGATCAATACCACCTGCTGCCATCCAGTAACGAATCCATAAATCTTGGTTGACATGTGGGAAGGTAAATGCAGCTGTGAAGGGAGTCGATGACTTTAACTGACTAATTAAACCTTTGGCACCATCTAGTTTTACTCCAAAACCTTTACCCGCGTGCTTGCTAGCTATCGCAACCCCATTCCCTTGTGTAATTAACTGACACAGTACATACATAGGGATTTTTTGATTACCTTTGGTAATTAAACCTTCACTAATCAAATGAGGCATTGGCATTTGCCATTGTCCACCATCGATACCACCACCAGCAGAACCAATTTCTACGTTATCGCGCGCGGAACCCCAAGAAGCTTGTTTAGCTAGTTCAACATCGGTCATTCCATACTTCGCAAAAAATCCTTTTTCTTTCGCGATAATAAACGGCGCCGATTCCACGATTGGAATATAACCAAGCTTGGCTTTCGTTGTTTCTGGTTTCTGCTCAGGACTAATATTGGCAACTGGCACTGCGGTGGCACCAGTACCAGACGATGAACTGGTAGAAGCACTGCCACCACTAGTTTCTGGCGGATTTCCCAAACAACCTTTGAGTAATATTGCACTCGCAGAAACACCTGCTGTAACGATGAATTTTCTACGAGAAACTTGCTTGAAAAACTCCGACATAACATCTCCTGTGGGTAAATATCTAAATTTTGGTAGGGCAAAGCTAGCAATCGAAACTGAGTGTTTCTTGCGCGAATAAATCAATACCAATTATTTTTTTTATCGTTGCCATTCGCTCAACCAATAACAGCACGCAATCAGTTGAGAAGCACTTATTTGCATACAGTTATTTCAATCACGTTAACTTTCCGTGTTACTTAGAAACATTAATTAACGTTGTTTCATTTAGCTTACAGTGTTTCTTGTCATTTTGGTCATTTTGAACCAGCAATTATTAAATAAATATTAGATTGGATATATAAGTAAAAACTTATATATCACGCGAAAAGTACCCTTAGCTTTTCAATGCATATTATTTAACCTATGCTGATAATTTTAATTCATCTATGCATCTATCATTTTTGGTTACATTCGCTTACATTATAAAGATAAATTAAGAAATATTTATATATGTAAATTGTTAATTTTATAACTGGAGGGTTTAATCACCAAGGAACTATCATCTATGCCAGGTATTACTTTCATCGATAATAACGAGACATTTTTTGCAGTCTTCATCACGATTTTGCTTGCCATAATTACTTTCAGTACAGTTATAGGCTGGATGGCGCCTAATTAGGACGGGCGAGGACGCCCATCCCACAAAACGCCCATCTGACAACACCCCATTCCCACAAGACATTTTTTTTGATGTTATAGTGATATCATAATGATAACAAGATGGTATTATGGTTATGGAACAGAACATTAAGGAATCTACAGCATTCAAGCTAAATGGCTTCGTAATGCTAGCTATAGTCGGTGCCGTTTCTTTATTAGGCGCCTGGTATTTGTGGAACAGCGTCCACGGATTGGAAAGTTTTCTACAAAGAGGTTTAAAAGTAGCTGATTTTATTGGTGATGATGCGGTAGCTGAGGCAATTGCTTGGTTGGCAGCTATATTATTAGTTGTTGTGATTCCATCGATATCTGGGTTTTTTAGCGTCGAACCCAATAATGCATTAGTACTTTTGTTTTTTGGTAAATACGTCGGTACGGTTCGCGAACCAGGTTTTTGGTGGACAAATCCTTTTGCGAACAAGTACCAGATTTCGTTACGAGTTCGTAATTTTAATAGCAAGATAATTAAGGTTAACGATGCTGAAGGAAGTCCAATTGAAATAGCTGCTGTTGTTGTTTGGCGAGTTGTAGATACGGCGAAGTCTAAATTTTCTGTCGATGATTATCAAGAGTTTGTCGCTATTCAAAGTGAAACAGCAATTCGGGCTTTGGCTATTCGGTATCCATATGATACGCCAAACGATACTCCTTCACTGCGAGGAATACCCGATGAAATAGCCCATGCACTCAAACGTGAATTACAAGCGCGGTTAGAAGTAACGGGAGTAGAGGTGATAGAAGCACGAATTTCGCACTTGGCATATGCTCCTGAAATTGCCCAGATGATGTTACGGCGCCAACAAGCTAAAGCATTAATTGATGCACGGCGCCAAATTGTTGAAGGCGCCGTGGGTATGGTTTCGGAAGCTCTAAACCGTTTGAGTACTGACCAAATGATTGATTTGGATGATGAACGCAAAGCGTCTATGATTAATAATTTGTTGGTTGTACTAACTTCCGAGCAAACCGCGCAACCAGTTATTAACACAGGCACTCTTTATAATTAGTAGTTTATATGATTATTTTTCACGTTCGTTGTAAGGACTTCAGTCCTTAATTCTGGAGGTTTAAAAAATCGAACCGCAAAGGGCGCAAAGCACACAAAGAAAGAATGATTAAGATATAACGCAGCAAAATTAACGACTCTCCGTCCTTACTACGAGCATTTCACTAATTCTAGGGTAGGCACCGTCAGTAGTGTCTCTCTTATCTCTCTGTGTACTCTGCGTCTCTGTGGTAAATATATATTGCTAAATTTAAAAACAATGAGCGAGAAAAAACGATTTCTGTTGCGTTTAGATTCCAGACTTTATGAAGTTTTGGAAAAATGGTCAGCAGATGACTTGAGAAGTGTCAACTCCCAAATTGAATATCTTCTTAGCGAAGCAGCAAAAAAAGCTGGGCGTTGGAATCAGGATAAAGACAAATCTAAGGACTAACGACAAATATAGATATTATCGTGAACGCACAACTACTTTCTATAGTTCCAGTTTACATAGTCAAATATAGACAGACTACTACACCTGGGTTTGAGCAACACCTTTTTTATCATCGACACGATAGAACAAAGGTGTTATTTGCCTTGGATGTACTACCAGACATCCCCTATTCCTCTCTACAATTCCTTGCAAGCAAGAAAACGAGTTTGGAATTACTTTTCGCCCAATATTGAATGCTCCTTATCTCTTATTAAACCCTTAATCATAACAACAACAACAGCGTAGCTGATATTAAGTTTTATCATACCTGAGATTATCATCTTGGTCTTAAATCATTATCTATTTCCACAATACCCCTTGAACCATCGATTCGCACTCGTTGACCATCTTGTAAGACCCATGTAGCATTTTTTACGTCCATTACTGCGGGAATTTTGTACTCGCGGGCAATAATGGCGCCGTGAGAAAGTCTGCCACCAGCATCTGCGATGATTCCTTTGGCTCGTATTAAAATAGGCGCCCATCCAGAATCTGTATAAGGTACGACTAATATTGTGTCATTATCGATTTCCGGAACTTCTTGGAGATTACGCAATACTTTAACTCGTCCTTCAGCTTGTCCAGAACTTGCGGGGATACCGTGCATAACTCGGTCGGGTGCAAGAGCGGGCATTAAAGTGGGGATAATTGTTGGAGTACTACCGTAAACAAGTAAAGGTGGGTTGAGTAGTCCGTCGCGTTCGAGTTGAGAACGTCTACGGTAAATTAACACCTGCAAGCGACTGACTTTTTCATGGTCAGTCGCTTCTACAAGTTCGCGCACCTCGTTAAATTCCAAATAGAAGATATCACCTTTTTGTTGTAGAATACCCGCGTGTATAAACTTGTTTTCTAAAGCGATAAAGCTCCAACGTAAATAAGCAAGTAGACGTGAGTATACTTCGGTGACTTTTCCTTTCAAGTCTACGCGACTTTGTACGAACAGAGGGCGTTTTTTGCGTTTGTTTACACTCACATTTTCTGAAAGCATAAACTGTACAAATAATCTTTTGATCTTTTCGGGTTCTTCTCTCCAAGTGGGAATAGCAATATCTGTACCAACTTCGCTTAAGTAACCGTACTTTTTTAATAAATTCTCAAACTCTGTTAGAACTTTTTGTCCTTCCGTTGAAACTGCTAAGTCCTCAAATACGTTATCTGGATCAAATTCTGGTACACCCGCGCGACTTTCAACTGCTTCTGTTGGAGGAGCAGACAGTACTTGTTTTGCTTGTTGTGCTAACTTTTGTAAAGCACGTACTGCCCCAACTTCAGGAGTAACACTATTATCAATATCTGTGTCTTTAGCTTTAAATATTGCTTGTCGTAGTGCTGCGCTCAACGGCGCCATAATACTGTAATAAGTTGCACGTTGTAATAGCTCTAATATATAGTCAATACGCAATATTAATTTGGCTGGGTCTAAATCATCAATCATTTCCTGTGATAATTGTGACAACCCTATTGCAAAGCGACGCTTATTCTCACGCTGAAACTCTTTTTTTAACGATAGTTCTCGTCCTAATAACCGTAATAACCCAGGTAAATTTCGTAACGTTGTCTGAATTGGTGGTGATGACATTTTGGCGCCGCGCGTTAAAAATTCCAAGCTTTCAGGTGGTAAACCCATACGCAGGAAAATTTGCCCAAGTAGCGTAGCGTTAAAGTAAGCGTGGGAAAAGTGAAGCGTAGCAGTATCGTTAAAATCTAAACCTATCGAACGTTCTCCTAAAACAGAAGCAAATATTCCTCCCCAAACACCACAAGTTAAAGGACGGTTAATAGACCAAGTTAAAGGACGAATTAACCCAGGTATAACTTCAGCGGCAATTTTGCGAGTCCAAATTGGGAGTAATGTAGTGATAGGACGTGCTTGGAGTACCCATAACGTTTGACCATCGTAACTCCATTCGATATCTTGAGGAATACCGTGATAGCGTTCTTCGATATGACGAACTAGATATGCTACTTGCTTGATAATGATTGCTGGTACTTTTCCTTGTCCTTCAAGGTGGATAAATGAAACGTTGTCACTTTCAACGACAAACGCGCGGTACTGTTCAGGAGTGACGCGACCAGATACTACTTGGGTGGGACTTCCCGGTAATGCTTCAATGACAATGGCATCAACTTCTTGGGTAACTGGGTCACGACTAAATGCCACACCCGAATAAACGCTACGAATTTGCTGCTGTACTAAAACTGCCATTGTAGCTTCTTGAAGATTTCGGTCTTGCCGATACTGAGCTGCTCCAGGGCTATTGTACGATGCGATTGTGCGCCCGATAGCAGTTTGTAATTCTTGTTTAGTCGTTACATTTAAGATGCTTTCGTACTGTCCAGCAGCAGAAGCGTTTTCTGTATCTTCACCAACTGCCGAAGAACGAACAACTAAGGGTGATAATTCTGAGGGTTGGAGGAAATTAATTATTGACTTTGGGTCTTTGTAAGGAAGTAATACCCATCCTTTTGGAACTGGATAACCCCAACGTTTAATTTCTGCAAGTCTCGCAGCTTTGTTACCAACATAAGCAGCGTCTAGTTCGTTGTCCAAAGTTAGAATTGAGTCATCCAGACCACGCGCGTAATTCATTATCGCTTGCGAGTCGGGACTTGCTTGGGCTACAGGTAATTCCATATCATCGGGAATTTGCTTGTAAATCCATCCTAACAAACCTGCGAGTCCAACAGCTGCTACCAATCTAAATCCATCTTCTGGATGAAGAACGGTAACAATAATCGGGAATAGAAATAAAATCCCGTATTGAGCAGCTTTTCGTGAACGAATAATTGAGAAACTCACACCAGCAAGCAACATCACAAAAAGTGCTGCGAGAGGGTCGTGAACTATAAAACCCCAGACAACATTTGTTGTTCCGGCGCCTTTACCAATCCAGTATCTACCTAATACTAATGTAATTAAAGCTAATAATTCCCATGCCGAACCATCTGGGAATACAGCGCGCGCGAGTAAAACGGCTGCTATTCCTTTAAATGCTTCTGACAATACTGCTAACATTCCCACTAAGGTTCCCCCGTGGTAAAACGCAGCTGAGACACCAATGTTACCAGTACCTAGATGTGCTAATTGCTTCTTTGATAACAACTGGGTTATCCAAGCAATTAACGGAATGGCGCCCAAGAGTGGGCAGATAACAAATATAACCAGTAAACCCCAGAGTTCAAGCATCCTAAAGAGTGGATTTTAGACCTGTCTTCAATGTAAAAGCTAAAATCCTAAAAGTAATATATTTTTTGATTTTTAGCTTGCATAAGTATATATGCTCATGGATATTTTTTAATCGTTTTTGTGAGATATTATGACATATGTGTATATTGCTACAAAATATAATTGTAGAGATGCGATTTATCGCATCTCCACTCTAATGGTTTATAAAAGCAAAATTATACTAGACTTTGATCAACATTTAACTTACAGCATAAGCTGATTGCAGTGCCCAGAGAATCAGGGCAAAAATGGAGCCTAACAGTATCACAGTTGAAATTGTTACAAGCTTTGGAGAGTCGGCGCCATCGAATTTCATGATGCCACGGTTTAAGTCGGACATAGTGTTATTATCCTATACAGACTGATTAAGGCGGTTTGCCCGATTCGATTGTAGTCCAATAACTCGTAATCTGATGCATTCCTTTATATGGATTTTGACTTTGAGTTACAACATTTCACATCACTATAATTACCGATGTTCAAATTCATATAATCTGTATTTTGTATCCACGTTTCCACGTTCCCACACACCCACGTTTCCACGTTCCCACACCCTAGAAGGGTGGGGCTATACGAGCAAAGCCTGCCTTCGCAGGCTAAAAAAGCTTATTTTTCGTATTGTTGATAATTTTATATGTTTTTTAAAAATTATAAATATCAGTGTAAATACGCTGGTGCAAGGTGTGAGATAATCCGTGTTTTAACTGTCGCACTTTTGTTCAGATTTTGCTAATAATTTGTATAATATATAACATCTAACTGGAATATTTTTATAATTACTTAATGATTGAAGGGGCTAGGCAGGTGAAAATTATGCTGGTGACGGTTTTGGCTGTATTTGGATTATTTATAGCGTTTGAAGTTGGATTACGGCTTATACTTGGATTTGGTAATCCATTACTTTATATTGGTGATAATTCCATTGGTTATTTACTCGCACCTAACCAGCGGACTCGACGTAACGGTAATTATATAGAGATCAACGAGTACTCGATGCGTGGGGCGCCGATACAGAAAACACCACAAGCTTCTACCCTACGAGTATTTCTGTTGGGAGACTCGATAGCTAACGGTGGATGGTGGACTGACCAAGGAAATACTATATCGAGTTTAATTAGTAGCTTAATGATGCAGTCACTAGGAAATAGTGACTCGATAGAAGTATTGAATGCGTCGGCAAACTCTTGGGGACCACGTAACGAACTTGCCTATTTACAGAAATATGGAACCTTCGGCACCCAAGTGATTGTACTCTTAATTAATACAGATGATTTATTTGCCACTGCTCCCACATCATTACCAGTAGGACGCGAAAAGAATTATCCTGACACAAAACCACCACTTGCGTTAGTCGAAGTGTACCAGCGTTACATTCAAAAATCTGAACCCATACCTGAACTTGAAAAAGTTCGCCAGGAAGGGGGTGATAGAGTCGGTATTAATTTAGAAGCAATAGCAAAAATTCAAGATATTGCTAGTCAGTGCAATAGTAAATTAGTCTTAGCTATGACACCTTTAAAGCGAGAACTAGGGGAACCAGGTTCTCGTGACTATGAAATTAAAGCGCGCGCAAGACTTGAGGAGTTTACGAAGGAAAGACAGATTAATTATATAGATTTTCTTCCTTTATTTAATGGGCGCCAGGACTTTGCGAGTTTATACCATGACCACATCCACTTAAATTTAGAGGGTAATAAATTTGTCAGCGAGGTGATAACACAAAAGGTATTAGAGACATTGCAGCAAAAATCAACTTTGCAACGGATGTAACGGATGTAACGGATGTAACGGATGTAACGGATGTAACGGATGTAACGGATGTAACGGATGTAGGGTGCGTGACGCTATTAACAATTTTGAAACGAAGCTAGCATCTAGTAGCGTCACGCACCTTAAAAGTCTACTACTGCATTATTAAAGTTTTTAATCGTGGAGATTTTGCTGTTTGCCGTAACTTTAATTCAACAGTTGTATCATTTCTCAAGTAAATAAAGGATATTCAGTATTTGTAATTAGAAAATATCGCCTTTTTATTTTTACTATAGGTATATATTTTAACTATTAATCATTGCCACAAGCGCCAAAACTAAGTTAAAACAAGCATCGGAACAGTTTTTAGGTATTTTGTTTTGAGGAGGATATGACGCTTGCTGCTATTTTAGCAATAACCATTAACGGTACTACCTGTTGACTGTAACTAGTAGTACCAAATTGCGCCATTTGAACAATAATCATTAACGGTACTACCTGTTGACTGTAACCAGTAGTACCAAATCGCGCCGTTTGAGCAACAATCATCAACAGTACTACTTGTTAACTTAAATCAGTAGTAGTTTTGGGGTATACTAAAAAACACGCAAATTAAAAACTTGATAATATTAAAGTTTACAAGTGCGGAGATTCTACTGTTTGCCATAACTTTAGTTTAAAACTTGTATTATTTATTATCCCAAAAAAGAAGATTCAGCTATGGTATTTATGATTTGTACGATTTAGGAGAATTTGATCAAAAAGGGTCTATCCGCACTAAGTATGGAACTCGTCAACAGTATCTCGATGCTATTAAAGCACTCCACAAGGAAGGGATGCAAGTTTATGCTGATGCTGTTCTTAACCATAAATTAGGCGCCGACTTACCCGAAGTCTTTAAAGCTACGCCTTTTCCACAAGATAACAGGCAAAGTCCCAAAGGCGGTTTAGAAGAAATACGCAGTTATACCCATTTCCATTTTCCTGGGCGCCAAGGTAAATATTCCCAGTTTGAATGGCATTGGTGGCATTTTGATGGTGTTGATTATAATCAGTATAAATCTTATGACCGCAGCACTGTCTATGTCTATCCGTTGTATACGTTGCCAATTTATACTTATATCAACGTCAAACTATAAAGTCATATATTTAAGATATAATTGAATTTTACAATACTATTGAACTAATAAAAAATTTGAGAATACCTGCCCTTTAAGATAGTATGAAAGTAAAATTGCCAGATTTTGATGCCCTTGTAAAGGAAGTAACGAGTGATAACGTTTCTTTTGAACGTCTCCAAGAATTATCTCAATGTAATATTGACTTGGCGCGCGTAATCGCCGATAATCCGGCATCACCACCTGAATTACTGAGAACGATGGCAAGACGTAGGGATAAAGCTCTACTTAAAAATGTTACCGCGAACCCTAACACACCTACAGAAGTATTATTCAAGCTGGGCAAAAGATTCCCTGAGCAATTTCTCAAAAATCCGATATTGTCGCTGTTGTTACTGGAGAACCCCAGCTTTTTCCGGGAAATGCCTCTAAATATACTTTATAGTTTGCGTGATTATATTTTAGAGCAGTGTTATTGCGCTTCGACGACTCAAGAAGCTGAGACACACAATGGGTTGGCGCCAGACTTTGTTTTGCAACAGCTGATCAAACATCAAGACTTATCGCTTCGTTTCTGTATCGCCAAACATCCGAACACACCTTTAACTGTTTTAGAGCAGTTAGCAACTGATAAATGTAATCATCACCGATACGGTGTTGCGCTTAATTTTAATGCACCACTTCACTTACTAGAGAGATTGGCAGAAGATAAAAGTAATTATGTTCGTAATTGTGTTGCTAAAAACCCTCATATCTCTATGGAGCTTATATTAAAATTGGCAAACGACCCGGATATTGATGTGAATGAAGCTATCATTTATAATCCGCAGGCGCCGAAGCAAACTATAGATACTCTTTTAGATAAATTTAGGCAGCACAAATACAGCGAATGTATCCTTGCTCGAATTGGTGCAAGTGAAGAAGTTAGCGCTTATGTACTAGATGAGCTATCAACATGCGATATTCGCAGAGTACGCATTTGCGTTGGAGGGAATAGAAAAACACCGCAAAAAACGCTTAGGAGAATGGCGCTTGTTCAAAATGAGCATTGGTTAGTATTGAAAGAAATAGCTAGAAACTTAGCTACTCCGATTGAGATTTTAAGACAGATGGCACAAGAGCGTAGAATTAGTATTCGCGAAGCGGCTCTTGATAATCTTAGAATGAGTGACGACGTTAGAACTGCCTTGCTTAATTGGCAACGTTGAATCACAATAGCTATATACTGAACATTTTTTTGACTTCTATCTGTATGTTTGGAAAAGCAACAGGTGTAATCAAACCAGCACTTAGCTTTACTTCTGAAAGGTATTGATTTGAACTGCGGTTGCGAAAAACGATAAGTTGTGAATTTTGTAAATCAACAACCCAATACTCTAGAATACCAGCTTCTGCGTAGGCTTCCTTTTTGGCGCCCAAATCTTTCTCTAAAGTTGTATTTGAATATTCCACTACCCAATAAATATCTTCTGGGTATGGATGATGTGCAAGGTATTGTCCTATGGGGGAAACAACAATTGCTATATCTGGTTCTGGCTCAGAATTGTTGGGTAATGTTATTGGGTGTCTTTCTCGAATTGTAGCGAGTGTACCCAGTTTTAGACGTAAGTATTCAACAGCAGAACTGCTATATACTGCATGTGGTTCCCGCTCTGGAGGCATTTCTACTATTTCCCCTTTTAACAATTCAACACGGCGCCCAGTTAATATTCCAGCAGTAATCATTTGGTGGTAATCATCAAGTGTCCATAATGCTCTAGTTATAGTCATGTTTCTATCTCGCTTTATCCTACACTAATTTATGTACATAAGTACTAAAATACTTACTACGAGCTTTCACACATACTAAATTATGTACTAGTAATCCTCATCCTGTTCTAAGAGTTTTTCTAATTTAGAGATTGCTAATTTTATCACGGCTAATACTGGCGCCTGTTTTTCGTTAGTTAAAGCTGTTTGTAATGGTTGTATCGCGCGGTCATCACCTATCTTCATCAACGCTAGTGCAGCAGCTTTACGAGTTTCCCAGTCTTCATGGCTTTGTAGCAACTCAATTAACTTAGGAACGGCAGGTTTATACTTTAAGTTACTTAATGCAGTTGTAGCTTCGCAGCGCACAAATGACACTTCATCATCTGTTGCCTGCATCAAAATATCAAGCGCGTTTTCTTCACTGTTTTCTTGACTCATAGCAGCTATTGAACCAATTACAGCAGCACGCACTTCTGGCGAATTCGATTGTATCTCTTTATATACATACTCTTTTGCTCCGGCGCCAACAAATGCTAAAGCCCATGTCGCTAAACCCTTTGATGTTTCTGGATATTCTGATGAAGCTATAATTTGTAACAATGCTGGTACTGATGAAGAACCTGTTCGAGCTAAGGCGCCTACAACTGAACCTCTAACTACAGTATCTTCATCGTTTAGCAATGAATTAACTAATGTTGGCACGGCAGTAGGGTCTGCTATTAATGTTAATGTTTTAGCACTGGCTCGACGTACAACTACGTTAGGATGATTTTTCAGAGCATCAAGCAAAAATGGTGTCGCTGGCTTACCTATATCACCTAATGCTTCTGCAAAACTTAGTCTTATTAAACCTCGCTTATCCCCCAAGCTCTCAACCATCTGTTGTAGAGTTTGTCTGTTATTTATATCAAATGTCTCATTATCAAGTTGCTTGCTAACAACTTCGAGCAGCGCGTCTGTCTCTGTTTGGTCAAGAACGTTTTGGTTTGATGCTGGATGCGAGTTAATCATAATTGTTTTTTATAGAAAATTTTTAATTTAGGGCACCTCTGTGGTATAAAATTTTTACCACAGAGACACACTAGGTACAGAGAGGAGTTATTTGTATTAATTACTTGCTGTCAGAGCAGCTTGCTGTGAGCGTAGTGCTTCGAGAGTCGCGTCTATTCTGGCAAGTTCTGGCTCAAGTTGTGCCATGACTGTTTTTTTCATCAACTTAGCTCTTTGTGCAGTTTCCATTGTTTCACTGACCAAGCGCTCGCGATATTCCTCATACTCAGCGATAACTTCAGCCAGTTCTTCAGCAGTTGGTGTTGGTTGTTGGTCGCTCATATCTCGTTCCTAAAGACTTATCTATATATTTCGCTGTTTAATCCTTATTGATATTCGCAGAAGAACGCTATACTATGCAATGGTGCCAATAATATAATTTCATCAATTATTATGTACTAATGAATTGTAAAGTTATATTACTTTATTTATAATTTCATTATCTTGCTCAATTCCTAGCTCCTGTTTAAGGTCTTCGATACTTTGAGGTTTTATCTTACCTGTTTTTGATTCCTCAATAGCTTCTATTAGCCGAATCGCGTTTTTTGGTGAACGTAAAAGATACACTGTTTCAAGCAAACTTGTTAAATCTGATTCAGCAATTAAGGCTACATTTTCACCATGATCACGGTTAACTATATATACCTAACGACTTTCTACAATCTTCTCTAATAATTTTAAGAATTTACTATAGGCTTCATTTGGAGATATGATTTGGTAAGATAGCATAAAATATGTACAGGTTTAATTTATTTATTAGACTACTCTAAATCACTTGGTTCACCAGGGTAAAAGCTGTCTTCAAGAATTGATGTCATTGTGTACGGATTATTTGACGGAAATGTTTCTTTCGGTAAGTTTGTTTCCCCCATAGCCAAGTCTTTGGCATTTTCATAAGCTTCTAAGATGGCGCCATCTATATATGATTTTAAACTTGGGTTGTCTTTAAGCAAACGTGATATATCGCGACGCTGCACCCTTATTGTTGCTAACCAGCTACGACTTCGGTTTTGTGGTTGGTATTGCCATTTTAGTAAATGTCCTATTAATATGCTTAAACGATTTCGGAGTTCTTGTCGTTGCTGTTTACCAAATGATTCAATCTCCTCAATTAAGTTGTATAGGTCTATTTGACTCCATTCCCTATTGCGGAGTAAAGATGCTTGTTCAATAGTCCATCCGTAAAAATCAGTTTCGTAAAGTTTTGTTTCTTTACTCGTTTCTGGTGTGTGCATAAAAATTATTTGTTACCCGCGACATCTGGATTTTTGGCCGCATGTCAATAATAGCGTAACTAATCTTAGCATTACGACAAGTAAAATTGGTTAAGCTTTTGTGAACGGTTTACAAGGTAGGATAATGAAGGTTACACTACATACTTTTTAAAACACGTGTATATCAATGGATAAGCGCTTTTTTAATATCTTTGGACTCACGGAAGAACAAGCTATATCTATCATAGATACTCCACTTAAGCAGCTTGAAGACCCTTCAGATAAATATATTGCGGTTTCTCACTTAATTAATTTCCCAACTGAACAGTCGGTTGCTGCTCTAGTACGCGCGATAGAAACGAGCAACCCCGAAGAACTCGATGAGCGCATTGTCCGACGCAAAGCTGTGGAAAGTTTAGGACGTTTACAAGCTCATGAAGCGTTACCTGTTATTCGTGAGTGTCTCAAAGATGATGATATTTATACCGTTGAGAATGCTGTATGGGCAATTGGTGAAATCGGTGCCTCTGACTCTGATACTCTCGAGCAAGTAGCACAATTACTCGATAAAGAAGGACAAATATATCGCGTTATCATCCATACTTTGGCTAACGCTAACTATAAACCTGCCTTAGAACGTGTCAAAAAATTTACCTTAGCTTCCGATGAACCTACTCGTAGCGCTGCTATTGCTACTATTTGTCGTTTTACTGGTGATTATTCCGAAATATCCAAAGTCACCGCATTATTACAAAGTTCTAACGTCAACGCGCGACGGGGTTGTATTCAAGATTTAATTGACTCACGCTATTACAAAGCTATCCCTGATATTGCTCGCTGTCCCGTTTCTCTCGTTTTTCGGTTACGCGCGATTCGTTTACTTGCTAATGCAGGTGTACCAAGTGGAGATATTAGCTTTGCTGAAATACAACCATATTTAGAACAAGTAATACGTGATAACCCTAACGATTTGGATTTAGTACACGAATATGATGTCATACCCGTAATAAATTTTGTTATCGGTGAACTTTACGAAACTGACTTTGGTCGTTGCTACTTGGCTACAAAAACCCTAGTCTCTACTTACCCAACCGAGGCGCCTGCTGCTTTAATGTCTACATACACTGATAGAGCATACAACGATTACGGCGCCCACTATCACGTGATCAAAGCTTTAGGGTGGTTAAAATATGCACCTGCTTATGACTTACTTATCGAAAACCTCCACAACCGTGAACCTCAATTCCAAAAATCTCGTGCTGCTTGCGCTATCGCACTTGGTGAACTCTCTGATAAACGCGCTGTTAGTGAATTAGTTGCCTGCTTGAAATCTCCTATATGGGATTTAAAATATGCTGTTTTGATGGCATTAGAAAAATTAGGTGATACAAGTGGTAAAGAAATTGCAGCTAATGATACAGATTGGTTAATTCGTGCAAAAGCTGATTGTTAAGAATTGTTAAGATAATCCTGTATTCTTGACTTTCAACGCGAAAAATGTAGAGATACGATACCCGTATGTATCTCTACATATTATAATTATGTTTTCACAACAATTTACAAAATAAACGCTAACATAGTTGCAAAAATACTTTGTAATAATGACTATAAAATTGCAACAAAAGCAAAGCGTTAATTCCCTAAATGGCATTGTACATTTTATTTCAACTGTACTACTTTTCGGTCAAGTTTGGCTACGCTTTATTCAAGGAAAAACTTGCTACAGCAAGGTTATGGAACACATGGTCAAAGTCGGGCCTGGTTCTATGAATCCAGTCTTACTTGTTAACTTTTTTGCTGGTATGATTTTTACTATTCAAACTGCCAGAGAGTTAGTTAAATATGGTGCTGTAGAAAGCGTTGGGGGTGCTTTTGCTTTAGCTTTTTGTCGAGAATTGGCGCCAATTTTAACATCAAGCATTATTGCCGGACAAGTTGGTTCCGCTTTCGCCGCAGAAATAGGTGCTATGAAAGTTACAGAGCAAATTGATGCTCTTTATATGCTCAAAACTGACCCAATTAATTATTTAGTTGTTCCAAGAGTAATAGCCTGTTCCTTAATGGTGCCCATTGCTACTATTTTTGGTTTAGTAGTGGGAGTTCTTGGTGGTATTTTTGTTGCTGCACAGTTTTATCAAATTACTCCAGAAGTTTTTTTAGAATCAATTAGGACGCTTTTATCAACATCCGATTTATTAATTGTTTTACTCAAGGCACTTATTTTTGGGACGATGATTGCTGTTAATAGTTGTAGTTGGGGACTGGTTACGAGAGGAGGAGTTAAACAAGTTGGAGAAGCAGCAACCGCAGCAGTTGTTAGTTCTTGGGTCGCTATCTTTATGGCTGATTTCTTTATCTCATTACTTCTACTGGAAAAACCAATATAAAAGTTAAAAGTGCTGAGTGCTGAGTTCTGAGTGTAAAGTTTTAACTCAGCACTCAGCACTTTACACTATTTAATAAAATACTTTACTGCGCCATTTGTTTAAACGGGCTTCACCAATAGTCGCTAATCTCCGTGCGTCGGCTATTTGCTCTTGGAGTGAAGCTATTTGTGCGGTTTGAGAATCGGATTTTTGCTGTAGCGATGAATACACGTCGATAGATGGTGCGGCACCACTTGCCTGCCAACTAGATATTTGTGCGGCGCCAATACTGGCAAAAGGACGCAGTTCGGCAAGCTGCTTTTGTAATGCTGCGATTAACTTTTCTTGTTCGTTTATTTGCTGACTTACAGATTGTGCTAAATCATACTGTACGTATGGACTAACTGGTTCAACGGCTTTTTCTAAGGGTTTCGGTTTGAAAAGTTCTGTCAACAAAGCATTGACATCTGTATATTTCTGTGTTCCTGATGGTGTATTAGTAATTAAAGGTCGCACTAACTTAGCTTTATTTCCTTCAGTCAAATCTTTATCGCTGCTAGATTCACTTCGCATTAGCTGGAACATGTTAGTAAATCCTAACATTTTTTTTCCTGGCTGAGTTTGAAAACCTCGGTGGTAAGGTACGACATTCTCACCGAATGTATCAAGATATTCGTCACTGTCTAAATATGTATCGACATCTGTTTCAAATCCATACTCATCCAAGATTTTGCTATGGTACGTCATTTCACTGTAATCATCAGGCGCCCGTCCGAGTAAATGCTTAAAATTTAACTCTATCGCGCGGTAGCGATAGCAGTCGTTGAAAAATCTGGAGCGGTAAAATTCTGACTTGGCACAGCAACGCACAAATTCACGTACTGTAATATCACCGTTGCGTAGTTGCGACTCGGCGACTGTTAACCTTTCGCTTTCCATAATATGAGCATTTCCAAACACTTGTCGATATACTGCTCGTATTACAACTTCAATATCTGATAATTCGGCGCCTTTCCAGAGTTCAACTGGAGTTAGGTTGGAACCTACTCCTACACTAAATTTCGATGTGCGGCTGAGGGTAGAATTTACAAAGCTACTTGTCACTTCAAAATCTCCTAATACTAAATGCTTTTGTTACTAATGCTCTGTGCCATTAAATTTAGGCGTTTGTAATCAGCAATGCGTGTGCTTAAATTAATAAATTAAGGACTTCAGTCCTTACTACAATTATAAATACCAAGTTTTTGTATTCTTAATAGTTAAAATTTATAACAAATATTTTTATTTGACTGTGAAGCGATGAATATATATTAATTTGATTACTTTTATCTAATGCGTGCTAATAACCAATGACTAATAGTCAACCACAAGCAAAAAACTAGCCACCAGCTATTAGCTATAAAATTGTCAGTCTATGAAAGCAGTTTTTATCGAGTACTAATCTTCACATGAGATTAACATCGCTCATCAAAGCGGGTATAGAAACCACCGTATTTAATCCAGTATTGTTTCAAGGTATGATGAGGTGTATGTAAACTCGCTTTGGCTTGATAAAGAATCACTTGACGATGGGCGCCCATCCAAATTTTGTTGATGGATTCGACCGAAATTAAAGTGCCTCCTAGTGATGCTACGCATTCAGCGAAGCGTTCTATTGTTGTGTATTCAACTGTTTCAAAAATGAAAAAGTGACCAGAACAAATGAGATGACGACTGCGTATCCAGCAGCGCATCTTCTTTTCAGCCTGTGGCGGCAACATTTTTGTACTCTCTGACTCTAATTGCATTAACATAATTCGCTCACCGCAGGAACTTCGTGTGCAAAGCTTTGTTTCTTCTCAAAACGTAGGGGACCAGCTGTTGAACCCCATATTTGTTCATGAGTTTCTACATCCATGCCTTTATCAAGGCTATCCCAAGTATTCTCGGTTAGTGTCACTTCACTAACGAGATAAGTTTGACGACCGTTACGCGGAATTAGACATTTTTTGCCCGGTTCGACGTTTCCTAAAAATACGTCACCCTCACGTTGAAACACCATTGAACAACAATGGCGCCGAGTTATGCTATTTATGCTGATAGTGTGCAAAATGTCAAGAACCCGCGCGGCGCCTGCATACTGAACTGGGTCAGAAAGCCCATAGTTTTCGATATAAACATGGTCTCCCTTATCTACAAGCCGATGAATTCCTTGCCGATAAGGTGTCCATAAGTCATAATCGTAAACCTGTTCTGAATAAAATCCGATGCCGGAAAAAAAATCAAACGGCAACGGACGAAAGAAAACGTGGATGTGGGCATACTGTTTAGAATTCGCAAACGCTTGCTTTTGATTACTAAAATCCCCCGCCATCCACCGCGCAAGAGTTAACAAATCACTGGTATTTGCACTCTGAGTGGTGAGTGATATAGTCATATCATCTGTCTAAAAAAAAAGCAAAAATATATGCTTCCTATAATGTTGTAGCCTGAATTATTCGATTTTGTATTGAATCCAAAATCCAAAATCCGAAATCCAAAATTATTTGTTAGAGAGAGAGCGAATTTCCGATGCAAAGGAAGCTGTAGTAATACCATTACCGTCACTTGTTTTGATCATGGCAACACGAAACCGAACGTTCGGATTTGCAAACCAAATTCGTTCTTCCGCTGCGGCACGGTCATATTCGGTATTGAGTGTAAAAACTCCGTCGCTTCCAAATTGATAACGTCCTGCTGCACTTACCGTTTCAGCATAACCTTGGTCGCGCAGAAGTTTACCTGTAGCTGGGTTTGCGTCTGGAACGGGAACTAGAACTGTAGTACCAGATAGTGTTTTTTCGTCCCAGTCAGACTCACCTTCCCATGTCATCCGAAACGGATGAGTTATAGCATTGATATCAACGTCGTATATGTTGCAAACCTCTACAACTGCTGGGTCATCGGTTGCTAATGGTATTATGTCAATTGTCGAAAGCACTTCCTCGAAGTGGGCGAAAGCAAGATGATGACCGCTACGTTGCGACCGCCATCGTCCTAACGAAAGTTCAAAGAATTCGGTAATATTCATCACAAAACAAGTTTTAAAAGCAAATTAAAATATTTAAAAGCTTGAGTTGCTTGAACCATGCCCTTTGTACAACTTAATCTCTATAACTAAAAATTAAAGTCATCGCAAGCACGATTCAAACACGAAAAAAAGTTAACCACGAGGCTTTTTTGAACTTTTGGAATTCTTCGCCTTTGTCGCTGCTGTTTTTCCAACCTTGTCAGTTCTGTCTGATGTTTCAGACAAAACTTTGGTATCCATCTTGGTCTCTATCTCAGGCGCCGTAATTTCAACAGCATTGTCAATTTGATGATTTTGATTATCACTTATGTTTAGTACAGGCATCGTGACATTGACAACTTTCCCTCCTGTTCTGGCAATGCGCTGTATAGTTTGTGATAATCGGCTGAACGGTATTTTGACTGTGTAATTGCTAACATGTACTTGTTTGTGAGCAGCACCTGTAACCTCGACCAGCACAAAACGACTGTTAGAGTCATTGGAGCCTATCGTGCTAGTAGTTGCTATACCGTACATATTTCATTGCCTCCGAGGAATAAATCGTTTGAACTGTATTACATGTAATCTACCTTCAGGTAATCGTTTTTTTAAATAAAGGTATAACTCCCTACACTTTATCATTAATAATTAAAACTTTCCATGTTAAATGATGTTTATTTGTTGAATTAGAACCGGGTAATAACAAAAACCCGGTTTCTATTTTTAGATCTCTGTAATGCTGACTATTTTGCCGCTAGTACGGTTTACCCGCTGAATTTGCGGTGTCATTTTACTTGCTGGAACGATGTATTCGGTAACGCTACTGCGCCGAGGGCTTAATCGTGATGCTGGTCTAAATGCCATCGATTCAACTCTCCAGTTAACAATCAAATTTGAGCAATTATGATAAAAAATTTACAAAACTTCATCATATTTTACCAAAGGCAACACGCTAAACAATAGTCAGAATGCTTTGGCTGCAATGATTGCTGAGTTATGTAATTTTTTACATCATTCTCTGTTCTAATCTTCGTATGCCTTTGGGGCGATTTTTGTTAAAAATTGTTAATTTAAATTATATCTTGAGGAGTAGGGAAGCAATTAATGCTGCCTCCCTAAGATTTCAGGCTTTTTGTTCGACTCCAAACCCGACTAGTACTACTTCAGATAGAGGTTTTTCTGGCTCAGGGCGCCGATATGTGAGAATACGACGAATGCGTAAGCTAGGGTTAATCATGGTAATAGAGTCAACCGCGACTACACGGGTATAGTTGGTAGTCATTAATAACTCACGCTTGGCAAGGTCGAAACGAAAATCGGCTATTATTGGTCTCTCTTCTTCATACGCGCGGTCTCTTAAATATTTTCCTTGGAGAAAAGTAGACTCATCCCCTTGGGTAACAAAGAGCATGTTTAACTGCTGCGAAACTTTTTCACCTTTTTCAGAAACAGTTTCAAACTTGAGATGATACCCAGGTAGACTATGAACATTAGGTGGTACGCTGAAAGCGTTATCAGCAAGTACTTTGAGTTTAAGCGTTTCGTTTATCGGTTCGACGACAAACTCTGTACGCGAACGCTCGACTTCTTGTTGTGTTAGATAATGATAAGTACGTTCTGTAGCCCAATTACCGACACAATCATCAAAAAATTGTTGAAATTCCGAGTTAGACATAAATGTAGGGTGCGTGACGCTACCAACAATCTTAAAACGAAGCCAACAATTTTGTAGCGTCACGCACCTTACTTACGAGGAGCGGAGGAGCGGAGTGAGGAATGTAGAGACTATTCTTTTACTCTACTGCTCCCGCGCGTTTGAGTAGTTCCACAGTTGGAGCGGAACCGACTATTTTTTTAGCTTCCGTTAAGGCAGTAGTTCCCCAACGGTTTCGTGCATTGACTTCAACATTATTCTCTAGAAAAAGTGCTACTGTTGAACCGTGACCGCGTGCGGCTGCTAACATCAATGGTGTCCACCCGACAATATTCGCAATATTCAAAGCGGCGCCTGCTTGAATTAATGCTTGAACAGTTTCGGTATAACCATTATCTGCTGCAATGTGTAAAGCTGTGTCGCCAATATAATTACCTGCATTAATATCTATACCCCGTTCTACCAAAGTTTTGATATACTGCGTATAACCCTTACGTGCTACTGACATCAGCACATTTTCTCGGTAGTTATTCTCACCACTAATATCGGCGCCCTTTTCTAGCAGTAAGCCGATTACATTGGGATAATTTGATTCTGCTGCGTACATCAATGCTGTATAATTCGACTCATTTCTCGCATTAATATCGGCACCGCATTCAAGTATATAATTAACGACATCAAGATAACCCTCAGCAACAGCCATCATTAACGCGGTGGTATCACCCCGACTTAGGGTGTTGACATTGGCACCTTGAGCAATTAAGTTTTCAAGCGAAAATATATCGCCTCGAATGGCAGCAAAAATCAACAGTTCATCAATACTATATTCACTCATTTACCTACTCATTGTAATTGCACCTAACTGTTAAAAGCTGCCATTTTTTGAATTAAATGGTCAAAATATGGTGCCAGAACTGATTGTTGACTTTGTTCACAACGTCTCAAAGAAGCAGCTTTAAGTCCTTCTAGTCCAACAAGCATTGCATCCAAGGGTACTTTCAATTCTTGATACAGCAATTTCATATAATCCAACCCAAGAGAAGAAGTGTATTCTGTATGCTGTCCAGTAATACCGTAAGTAATACAGCGCTCGAAGTGCCAAAAATCACGCCAGCAGGCAGCCGCACGTTCGGGCGGATAAAGACCACCCCCAGGACTGGTAATATCAGGAAAAGTCGCTAAAACTTGTTCGCGCGCTTCCTCTATAATTTCAGTCACATGGTCACGAAAGTATTTCACAACCGGGATAAACTCACCCTTTGCAGGTGCAAGCAACTGAATTTGTTGTAAATCTTCATCTGTCAGATACTTACCAGCATCATCTGCTGCTTGGAATATTTGTATAGCTTCGCTTGGGTGCGTTTGTTCCCATTGGGCAAAGCTAACAATTCGCGCTTTCGCGATGAGTTCTTTAACTTTTTCGCTTAATTGGGTCATTGGATAAATGTTAAAGTTATGAATGAATTATCAATATGTATAACTTAATATACAAACGAAGCCATAAAATAAAATTAAAATTATTTCTGACCGGGTATTTTCATGGAACTCGACCAAATCGAAGCAAATTTGAGAAACCCAGATTATCAATATCGCTTGAAAGCGGTAGCTGCACTTAAGGACTACGAACCACTAATTGCAGTCCCACTATTACGCGCGCAGCTTCATGACTTAGAATTTTTGGTGCGCTCGTTTGTTGCGATGGCACTAGGTAAGCAACGCACAGCTGAGTCATTCGCCATTTTATTGGAAATAATCAAATTTGATGATACTCCGAATGTACGCGCGGAAGCTGCTAATTCGTTGTCGTTATTTGGTAAAGTCGCAGTCAGTCACTTGGTAACCGCATTTTATCAAGATGACCATTGGCTATTGCGCCGGACTATACTTGCTGCTTTGGTGGACTTAGAATGTCAAAACGAATTACTAGATGTATGCATTCAGGCGCTTAAGGACGAAGATACAACTGTACAGGAATCAGCGGTTGATGCGCTAGGGACTTTGGCTAATTCCAGCGTCTACCTATCAGCATTATCTCAATTACTTGGAGTTGTTGACAATTCTTCTTGGCGAATGCGTCAACGTGCTGCATATGCATTGAAGCGATTTAAAGATTATCAAGCAAAACAGGCACTACGTTTACTACGTCAAGACCAAGACCATCGTGTAGTTGGCGCCGCACTAGAAGATTTGTTGCCAAAATAAAATAAATCAACCTGGGGCGGGCAAGGATGCCCACTTCACAAGAGATTTTGGGAAATTTTTTAAAAGTCAATCTATCCTCTACGAATGGCAATAGTATAACTTGGTCTTTGATTTTGTTCGCGTTGTGTTTTCACAAGTCGTAAATCGCGGTCTACATACAAGTGTTCTAAAACTGGAGTTGCGAGATAAGTTTTCTCGAATTTCTTAACTGTATTCTTATCTAAGTTTTCTAGTATAAGGGTTTGGGGCACTCCCCCATTCAATAACTTATCTTTAACTTTTGTGTTCACTACGGTACTAAACCACTCATCCGCGTCATTAATAGTTAGAGAAATATCTCTGTTTCTGAATGCTTGGAATATTCCGACATTTTGAATATACCATTGGTTGTTTTGAGCTTCATACTTCTGCATGACCATGAAGTCATACGCTGGGAGCTTTGCAGAAACTTGCTTTAAGAATGATGATTGATGCCCTGGTGCATAACGCGCGATGTTAGCATACAAACCATCTGCGTGAAAAATTTGATATGACGTGGAATGTATTCGCCCAGGTAATACATCATGGAATGGTATTGTTGACCAAACAGGAGTCCAAACACCAAGCACTATTGGTATTTGATCTTCAACAACTGGATATGGATTACGTTTGCTCAACTCCTCAAAATATGGCAGCAGTTCGTTGTGGAAAAATTGAACTTTAGTTTTTAATGGTTCTGTATCTTTGTTTCTAACCAACTCTAAAAGTTCATCTTTAAGTTCTTGTGTGCTACGATAGCTTAATTCTTTACTAATGAGTATATTAACCATTATAATTAACCTTACAGTTATAATATTTATATGAATGTTTATACTAGCTTCTTTAAGTGGAGCATTTTATTGAAAGTTTGACATCATTCCTTAGGAATAAAATAATAAAAAGGAAAGGGAAACAGGGTTAACTCTTTCCCCTTTTTCAGTATTAACTTTCCACTTTTGCTAGCTTTTGTTCGGCGCCTTTACCAGACTCTCTCACCGTTCTCATCAACGCGCGCTTTGCGAATTAAGTCAGATATTTCTTCTGCGTCTTTAACGTGGTGAAGTGCTTTTTCTTCACCATTTTCATCTTCAGCAACAAAATATGTTGGTACAGTAATATGGTCTCCTGTGATGTCTGGAGAATCAACAGCTACTTGCTTTGATTTTTCTTCAATGGACTGAGGCTCGTCGGCAATTCTATCTCCGGGGTTTGCCGTCAAATTTTGCTCTTTTACATTTGGCTGGTTTTTATTCTGTCTATCTTCGTAAGTTGGGCTAACAGGTTGATTGATAGGTTCTTGGGAATTAGTACTCATAAATTAGTTTAACAAAGTTTCTAGACGATACTCATACAATCTAGACAAAGAAATTTACAATTAAATCTTTCATCGGTAAGACTTTTAGCATCGACTAAAGTCTGAAGTATAATGCAAGTAATAACTATAACTTTAGGCTGATAGTAGATGATGCGATAAGATTGTTAAGTGCGTCAATCGCTTCGCTCAAATTCAAAATTGCAATTAGTGGGGGCTTATGTTTATTAACGATTTTCTAGTTTGTTTACGAATGACTGCTGATAAGTGTACTCAGGGTAAACCTTCTAGCTGCTACATCAACCCTCCCTGCGGTTGCCGAAACCCTGGTAAAGAAATTGAATGCGAAAATTGCGAACACTTAGAAGCTTGTTTATCGCGCGCTCAAGTAAAACCTTTGAATAGTTACATAACTCGTTAATACTCTGTGTCATTAATCTTGGGGGGTTAGCTTGCAACGGATCAGTGATCCGTTGCTAATACATATGTATTTTTTTGAACTTATCCGTTGCATCCGATTGAATTACTGGTGGATATAAATAATAGCCCCAGTAAAAACAGCCCCAGTAAAATTAAATAACCACCAGTAAAACCTGATTACTATTTTCTGCTCAGATACGGCGCCTCTTCTATATAACCATGTTCCAAAACGTGATATGCAACGTCGAGTGCTGTTTATGTGTTTTGCTGTAATTATATTTACCACGGAGACTGTTAGGGCACAGAGGGTTATTAACTGGTTTGGATTAATTACTGGGGGATATAAATAGTAGTAACGTGTAAGGTGATTTATCCGTTACATCCGTTGCACTTGACATATTTTTTTGTTTGTGATATCAACGAAATTACATAGAATTAAATTTGATTAAATAAAGTGAGTACACCTTTAACCTCTAGGAAGCCGCGTGTCGTATCATGGCAAGCGGTTTTCTCATTGCTAATGTTCGTTTTTATGTACTTGCCAATTGTGGTGCTTGGTTTTTATAGCTTTAATCAATCACTTTACAGTGCTTCCTGGGAGGGATTTACTTTAAGTTGGTACGAAAAATTATTTAGTGATGAGCGCATTTTGTCGGCGTTAAAAAATAGTTTGATTGTTGCAATAAGTGCAACGGCTATATCGGCAGTGTTGGGAACGTTGATGGCCGTGGGTTTGGCTCGATATAAATTCCCTGGTAAAAGTTTGTACCAAGGTGTTGCTTATTTACCGCTGATTATTCCTGATATTGCGATTGCTGTCGCTACCCTTGTTTTCTTAGCTGCGTTTGCTGTGAATTTAAGTATCTTAACAATTATCGCGGCGCATGTGGTTTTTTGCCTTGCCTATGTGGCTTTGGTAGTATCTTCACGACTTAATAATCTCAACCCTTATTTAGAAGAAGCAGCGCAAGATTTAGGCGCCACTCCATTTATCGCATTTACCAAAGTTTTGTTACCACAGTTGACACCTGCGATTTTAGCTGGTTGTTTGCTAGCTTTTGTACTGAGCTTGGATGATTTTCTAATTGCTTCTTTTACTGCTGGTAGTGGCGCCAGTACATTACCGATGGAGATATTTAGCCGCATTCGTACTGGTGTCAAGCCTGATATTAACGCTCTGAGTGTAATTTTAATTGCAGTGTCTGCGACTATTGCCGGAATTGCTGAGTTTGTGAGAATCTCTGGAGAATCAAAGCGTTAAAAACTAAAGTAATTAATAAAATATGACAAACTATTATAAAGATACTGCTAATTATTATATCATTTTATGAAGCTAATTTAATTTTGAGGTGAAATTTGTACATTTGTAACAGTTGTTGTAACATCTTTAAAGGCTTATAGTGCAATGAGTACAGCAATTGCACGGATGTCATCAAACAAGTGCTACCCATAGACTAGTGATATCCCAACGTCTACTGATATTCTAGAAATTAACATCTCTTCCTGAAAGCATAAATGCTCAATAGTAAGTTTTTTATGCCAAAAAGTAATATGCTATTAACGAATTTACGGGTGTCGGTAGCCACAATGCTAACATTGATAGTCATACCTCTGCTGTCAATGCCAAGTATGGCAGGAAAAATCACTTTTAGACCTCCAGGTGACCCGGCACCGAAGGGTTCTTCTGGAGGAGCATCGCGCGACACTAATGGAGTTGCCGCTTGCAGTAGAGCACGTTCTGGTATTGGGCAATCCGTAACACCCGTCTTACCGACAACTAACATCGGCTACACTTTGACGGAACATCCAACAATATTTGTTTATGTCCCGCAAACGATTGCTAGGCAAGCACTGTTTAGCATTCAAGATGAAGATAATAATGACGTTTATCAAACCAATATTGATTTGCCTAAACAACAAGGTGTGATGAGCGTGAAGCTACCACTAACGGCGCCTGGTATCAAAGCAGGTAAGAACTATAAATGGTCTTTGGTAATGATTTGCACTGCATACTTAGAACCAGATAGCCCTTTTGTAAGTGGATGGATTCGTCGGGTTGAGCGTAAAACTAATATTAACAATCAAAACAATCAAACTGTAACATTAGACTCTATTTCTAAACTAGCTGAAACCGGGATTTGGTATGATACACTTAGCGAACTTGCCCAACTACGAAGGTTACAACCGAAAAACAAAGTTTTAGCTGCATCTTGGCAAGACCTTCTTTCTTCGGTCGGTTTGAATGCAATTGCTTCAGAACCACTAGTTAACTGAGTTGTTAATTGCTAATGTTTGTAAGTGGGGCTATGCCCTACCTACTACGTGTGTTTTAAAAATCAAATAGCTCTATATTTAGTTAAGAATTAAAGTTACCAATTTTTTATTTCTGCGGATGTGGTTTAAATTTAAAAAACAACTTTGGCGATGGCGTGTAGTATTAATAACATCTCCTAGTGTCGCAATCTGTATTATTGCGGCTTCAATGTTGGGATGGTTTCAACTATTGGAATGGGCGACCCTAGAGCAATTTTTTGCAATGCGTCCGCAAAAACCATCAGAAAATCGTATATTAGTTGTTACTTATGATGAGGAAGACATTACCAACACAGGTCAAGCATTGATTCCTGATGGTGTTATAGCGAACGCAATTAAGAAAATTAGGCAATTTTCCCCTAGCGTTATTGGTATGGATATTTACCGAGATTTACCAGTAGACCCAGGTCATCAACAATTAGTTGAGGTAATGGAAAGTACACCTAATTTAATCGGAGTAAAGAAAATTGCGGGAGAAAGGGTAGCTTCTCCTTCAACTTTAGCCAAGCTCGACCGTGTGGCACTTGCGGATATTATTTTGGATAGTGATGGTAAAGTACGACGAGGTTTGTTAACGGCTGCTGATAAAAGCGGAACTATCTACGAAGGTTTATCTGTACGATTAAGCCGAATGTATTTAGAACAAAGGGGTATCAACTTAAAACCCCTCGATGAAAGTCAAACGATACTTGGTTTGGGTAAGGCTGTATTTAAACCACTTCGTCAGAATCAAGAATTTAATTATTACGGCGCCGACTTAGGAGGATATCAAATTCTTCTTGATTTTCGTGGTCATCAAGATGATTTTGAAACAGTAACACTAAAACATATACTCAACGGCTCAGTACCCAAGGAAAAAATAAACTCGCGCGTAGTTCTGATTGGTTCAATTGCACCTAGCAGCAATGATTTTCATAGTGTAGGTTTCTACAGTACTCCACAATATAGTAACCAATGGATGCCTGGAGTGATTATTCATGCCAACCTAACAAGTCAAATTTTGAGTGCAGCGCTTAACGGAACACCTTTACTACGAGGATTATATTTACCAGGTGCATCGCTTTGGATTTTAGGCTGGTCTTTTTTTGGTAGTGCAGTTAGCTGGCAACTACTGAGGGTCAAAGCATCGCAAAAGAAATCCTTTTCTATATTATTGATAGGTGGAGTTGTTTTTTGTGCAGGCGCAATACTTACTATCAACTTTGCTGCTTTTACAACAGGTCTGTGGATTCCTTCGATTTCACCAATTTTAGCCTTATTTTTATCTACACTTATCACAATTATATATCATAAACAGTTCCAACTTGAACAAGCTAATGTCCAGCTGCAAGAGTATTCCCGTACTTTGGAACAAAAAGTTTATTTACGTACCCGTGAACTTGCTTTGTCAAAAGAGACTGCTGATATTGCCAACCAAGCTAAAAGTGAATTTCTTGCTTCGATGAGTCATGAGTTACGCACCCCTCTTAATGGTATCTTAGGATACGCTCAAATCCTCCAACGTTCGCAAACCATGACAAAGCCTGAACTTGATGGAGTCAATATTATCCAAGAATGCGGTTCGCATCTATTAACTCTAATTAATGACATTTTAGACTTATCAAAAATAGAAGCACGTAAATTAGAGTTGCACAACACTAATTTTCACTTTTGTTCATTTTTAACAGGTATTGTTGAAATGTGCCGAATTCGAGGTGAGCAAAAAGGTATTATTTTTTTTGCTAATCTTGATGCACAGCTACCTTTAGCTGTTTATTCTGATGAAAAGCGCTTGCGACAGGTCTTAATCAATTTAATAGAAAATGGAATTAAATTTACTGAGAGTGGACAGGTTTCATTCTCTGTCCAAGTTTTAAAAACGAACACTAATTCTAGCCAGATTAGATTTAAAGTTATTGATACAGGGGTTGGAATGACTGCTCAACAAATACAAAGGATTTTTTTGCCATTTGAGCAAGTTGGGGAAAAGAAAAAGCAAGCTGAGGGAACTGGGTTAGGGTTGGCTATTAGTTCTAAAATTGTTGAGTTGATGGGTAGTAAAATTTACGTTGAGAGCAATTTAGGTGTCGGTAGTAGATTTTGGTTTGATGTTGATTTAGTTGTTTCACAAAAATTTGTTCATTCGATTATACATCCAGTTAAAAACATAATTGGTTTTCGAGGTAATAAGTATAAAATACTTGTTGTTGATGATCAATGGGAAAACCGCTCGGTTATTGTTAACTTATTGGCGCCTATAGGTTTTAGCTGTTTTGAAGCAAGTAACGGTCAAGAAGCGTTATTACAAGCTGAACAAATACGTCCTGATTTAATTATTACTGACTTAGCTATGCCAGTAATGGATGGCTTTGAATTGATGCGAACAATAAAAAAACATCAGTATTTATACAATACTGTCATTATAGTTTCTTCCGCAAGTGCATTTGAAACCGATAAGAATAACAGCTTGGCAGCAGGTGGAGATGATTTTATTCCGAAACCTATACAGCTTGATTTGTTAATCAATATATTAGAAAAGTATTTAAAAATTGAATGGATTTATATAAATGCAACTGACGAACGGAGCAAATATACTGTAGCAATAAACCATGAGTTAGTGCTTCCACCTTCAAACGATATAGAGAGTATCCTTGATTTAGCTATGCGAGGCAATATTAAAGACATTCATAAAATATTAGATATACTAGAAACTACAGACAAGGATTTTAGTGCCTTTGTCTTTAAAGTCCGTGAGCTAGCTAATAAATTTCAACCAAAAAAAATTAAGCTTTTTATTCAAAATATCATTAGCCAACAAAAACTATGATTAAAACTCCTTTTATAAAAGCGACTATATTAATAGTAGACGATAATCAAAATAACTTGAAAATGTTGTGTGAAGCAATCGCAAATTCTGGATGGGAGATTTTAGTAGCGAACGATGGTGAAAGCGCTATAGAACAAGCAGAATATGCTCATCCTGACTTGATATTGCTTGATGTTATGATGCCTGGAATTGATGGATTTGATACTTGTCAACTCCTCAAATCTAATTTGGCAACTTGTGAAATTCCCATTATATTTATGACTGCTTTATCAGATACTATCGATAAAGTTAAAGGTCTTTCTATTGGTGGGGTTGATTATGTTACAAAACCGTTTCATACTGAAGAAGTTTTAGCACGCATTAATGTACATCTTCAACTGCGTTTTTTAAATAAACAGCTTGAAGAACAAAAACAAGATTTAGAAAAGCGTGTTGCCGCGCGTACTACTGAATTATCGCAAGCACTGCATGAATTACAGCAGTCACAACTTCAGTTAGTACAAAGCGAAAAAATGTCAACACTTGGTCAATTAGTTGCTAGCGTTGCACATGAAATAAATAATCCTGTCGGATTTATTACAGGTAATTTAAGTCATTTGGCAGATTACACTTATAAAATTATCAATCACTTGCAAATTTTCCAGCGTAATTATTCTGAACCAAATTTAGAAATAACTCAAGACGCAAAGCAAATTTGCTTAGATGAGTTAATTAAAGAAATACCTGATGTTATTTCTTCGATGGAAGTTGGCATTGACCGTATATCTAATATTAGCACTAGTCTTAGAAATTTTTCTCGTTCAGATACATCAAGTAAAGTCGAATTTAATATTCATGAAGGTATTGACAGTACTTTGATGATTCTTAAACCTCGTTTAAAGGCAAGTAAGAAGCATCGAGAAATAGAAGTTATACGGCAATATGGGAATTTGCCCCTTGTTAACTGCTATCCCGGACAGCTTAACCAAGTTTTTATGAATATTATTTCTAATGCTATAGACGCTTTAGAAGAGTCTGTATCATTTGTAGGTAAACATGATAAAAATCATGCTATCTTGGCTATAAATATTGTCACTTCTCTTGCAAATGAGAATTTTGTAAGTGTTTTAATTAAAGATAACGGTTTAGGAATGGATGCAGAAATTAAAGCTAAGGTTTTTGACCAGTTTTTTACTACAAAGGCTATTGGTAAAGGAACGGGTTTAGGATTATCGATTAGTCGTCAAATTATTGAAAAACACAATGGAACTATTACTTGCATCTCGGATTTAGGTCAAGGAACGGAGTTTATTATTAAAGTTCCAATTTCTTGATAGATATTTTACTATCATTCATTACATAGAAAATTTATTTTTGATTTAACACAACGGTGCCTAGTCCGGAAAAGTAAACAATTGCACCAATTAATATAGCATTCATCCTTATTAATCTATAAAAAATCATGTTTATTTAACGAACCACAAAGGACACAAAGAACACAAAGAAAAATGCATAATAATTTTTACAATTTTTGCACGGAATGCTATATAAAAAATAAAGATAAATTTTATACTAGTGCGCTTAGTAATATAAAAATAAAATTTAAAAAATTAAAATTAACTAACCTTATTTTAGTTCGTGGGTTCCAGCTTTGTATAGGGTTTATAACTTTTTTGCTAGTAGTAAATATAACTCCTGTTGGGGCAAATAGATATCATACTGTATCGTATCTTTCTGCTCAAGCAACTGAACAAAACTCAAAATTAGATTTTCTTGACCAGGGTCGAAGTCGGTTTGAAGCAGGACAATTTGCCGAAGCTGCTTCATTGTGGCAAATTGCCGCAGCTAACTTTGAGCGTCTCGGAGATACACGAAATCTTGCGTGGAGCTTGAGCTATTTGTCACTTGCATACCAAAATCTGGGAGAGTGGCAAAAAGCCGAAACTGCGATTGATACTAGTCTTAAAGTATTACAGTATCGACATTCAAAAACAATAAATCCTTTAACACTTGCTGTTGTATTAAATACTCAAGGTAGCCTCAAAATTGCCATCGGTCAACCTGAAGCTGCTTTAAAGAGTTGGCAAGAAGCGGAGCGCGCGTATACAGCAGCTAATGATACAGTAGGTCAAATTGGTAGTAAAATTAACCAAGCTCAAGCTCTACAAGCACTGGGGTTGTATCGTCGGGCTAAAAGTGTGTTAGCAGAAGTTAAGGATAAATTGGCGTTACAGCAAGAAAAATCTCTCAAACTCAAAGCTTTACGAAGTTTGGGAGTAGCTCTGCAAGTTGTTGGTGATTTACAAAAATCTGAAGAAGTTTTACAGGAAAGTTTGAATATCAGCCAAAACTTAGGTTCGGTTGCTGATACAAGTGAAATTCTATTCAGTTTGGGAAATACTCAACGTAGTTTGTTAAAAACACAAGCTGCTCTAGACTATTATTCTAAAGCCGCAGCGACAGCAACAAATCCAAAACTTCAAGTCGAAGCACTGCTTAACAAACTCAGTATATTTGTTGAAGCATCACAAATCGAGCAAGCTCAGGCACTCGTCCCACAAATAAAACCGCTTTTGTTGCAACTTCCAGCTAGTCGAACGTCAATTTATGCAGCAGTTAATTTTGCTACAAGTCTTAAGCAATTATCGCAAAAAGACAAACGTGAAGAAACACACTACAAATACGCAGCGCAAATTTTAGCCAGCGCGATTAATCAAGCTAAGAGTTTAAATGATTCACGTGGCTTATCTTACGCTTTAAACGAGTTAGCAAAATTATACGAGTCTTCGCAGCAATTAGAACCTGCTTTAAAGCTAAGTAATGAAGCTCTTTCCATCTCCCAAGCGATTAATGCTTCTGATATTACTTATCAAGCTGCTTGGCAAGTTGGGCGCCTAAATAAAAGCAAAGGTAATATTGAAAGTGCGATTGCTGCATATAGTTCTGCCGTTGAAATTCTAAAGTCATTACGAAGCGATTTAGTAGCAATTAATACTGATATCCAGTTTTCGTTTCAAGAAAGCGTTGAACCTGTTTATCGTGAATTAGTATCACTGCTACTTTCATCAAACCCAAGTCCAGCGAACCTGAAGAAAGCACGCTCTTTAATTGAAGCGCTGCAACTTGCCGAGCTTGATAATTTTTTTCGCGAAGCTTGTATTGACGCAAAACCCCAACTAATCGATAAAATCGACTCGGATGCGGCAGTAATATATCCAATTATACTAGAAGACCGCCTTGAAGTCATTTTATCAATGTCGGGTGGTGAGGCACTTTCTAGTTACCGTGTAACAGAGAAGCAGACCCAAATCGAAAATACCATCAAGTTGATGCGGCAATCGCTCAACCCAGCATTTTCTAAAACTTCACGATTACAGGTTTCGCAACAAATATACAATTGGCTAATTCGTCCCATAGAACCACAATTAGCGCGTCGCAATATTAAAACTTTAGTTTTTGTACTTGACGGTTCGTTTCGTAATATACCAATGTCTGCTTTGCATGACGGGAAAAATTATTTAATAGAAAAGTATAATGTTGCACTATCTCCTGGCTTACAAATTATGCGCTCGCAACCAGTGAAAAGCAGGCACCTAAAAGTGATAGCAGCGGGACTAAGCAAAGCGAGTCAAGGATTTAAAGCGTTACCAGGAGTAAAATTGGAAGTTACAGAAATTTCTTCTCAACTGTCAACTAAATTACTTCTAAATGAAAAATTTACTGACTCGAATTTAAAAAGTTTAATCAAATCTACGCCTTTTTCGGTGTTACATTTTGCCACACACGGTCAATTTAGTAGTAAATCAGATGATACATATATTGTGACGTGGAATGGAAAAATTAAAGTTAAAGAGTTAGATGAACTATTGTCCGCGCGTTCTTCTTCAGAGTCAACGCCTGTTGATTTAATTGTTTTGAGTGCTTGTCAAACTGCCAAAGGTGACAACCGCGCGATATTAGGTTTAGCAGGAGTGGCTGTAAGAAGTGGCGCCAGTAGTACAGTTGCGACTTTATGGGCTGTGCAAGACGAGTCAACTGCTTTGTTTATGGTTGAATTTTATAAACAACTAAGCACTCCTGGTATAACTAAAGCTCAAGCATTACGCAACACCCAACTTATATTTCTAAAAAATAAAAGTTTCCAACATCCTTTTTACTGGGCTCCGTTTGTCCTAATTGGCAACTGGTTATAGAACTATACAACTGTTTCCCCATGCAAATGTCCCAAACACATACCTTTTGAATCATCAACAGCTTCCAAAGGTAAGAAAATAGTCATTACTTCACCATGTTTCGGACGCTGACGCACAATTAACTTACCGCCTATCGCTTGGAATAAATGCTTCGTAGCTGCTAAATTTAAACTAATTGTTCCAGTTTCTGGTTGAAACATTAGCAATTGACCGATAGCTTTACGAATTGGTGGTGTACAATCTGAATTGTGAAGATTTGCATCATTACCTTGTAATAAAGGTAATAGCTGTAACTTAAGCTGATTGCCAGCAGTAATGACTTGCACCTGCAACTGGCTGCCAGATGGTAAATTTCGAGCAAAGTTCTCAATTAAATTAGTAAGAACCCGGTCTAACATATTTGGATTGCTTACAACTGTTGGTAACTTTTGCGGTAGTACCACATTCAACGTCAAATTACGACGACTTGCTGCTTGTTGCCAACGAGGAATACTTTGCTGCAATACTTGTTCTAAACACATCGGTGTTAGATGCGTACCATTTGCTGAATTTGAAGTTTCCAGTTCCGCAGCTCTAAACAGTAGTTCCATCCTGTCGATTTGTTCTGTACACTCGTGATCAATCATCTGTAGTCGCTTGATGACGTTTGCTGGTAAGTCTTTATGCTTAAGCAATAAACGTGTTGTTGTACGAATAGTTGCCAAAGGAGTACGGACTTCATGGGCAAAAGCCTGGAGAAGCTCTACATCAGAACGATATGAGGTGGAGGAAACTGGTATATGATGTTCAGATGCGTTTGCGTTTATAACTTGCAAATCTTCCTTATCACTAGCAAAAGTACACTCTTTTATATTTTTCTCAAATGGCAGTTCTGCTAGCAGCAATTGGCTAAACTGCGTCATGATACGGAAATCAGGCGCCACTTGAGGATAGTTTTGTACATTTGTCGCGATGTCGGCAAATTCGTCGGGGTTAACCAACATGATGCGTGCGCTTAATGCTTTCCAAGCTTGCTGTACAGTTTCCGGGTCAAAAGAAAATGAAAACAATTTA